>NC_009879.1:687500-987500 GCF_000014345.1 Rickettsia canadensis str. McKiel
TTCTCGATCCATGCAACAAATGCAACAAAGCCTATGTCTGCTTGCAATGACGCAAAACAAAATTTAAATCACCTCTTCTATTAGGTTACTTAATAACTTATGCCCTTCTTTTCTTCTTTTTAATAAATTGTGTGAAGCATCCTCTAATATCTTTGTATTACTTATCAAATCAAGTATTTTATCTGCTAACTTTCCTGCAGAAATATTATTCTGCTCTAAACACCATCCTGCTTTTGTATCTTCCAACCATTTTGCATTGTAATATTGATGATTATCCGCAGCACTAGGTAGTGGAATAAAGATCGCCGGTAATCCTATATATGTCAACTCTTCTATCGTAGAAGCTCCTGCTCTTGAAATCACTAAATCAGCATCTTTATATTGCAATGCAATATTATCAAAAAATTCAGCAAGTTCATAAGTAATGTTTAATTTTAAGTATATATCTTTTATTTTTACTTGATCATCTAATGCAGCTTGCTGAATTATATGTAATTTCAGTTGCGGCTTTTTTTGTATTAAAATTTGGATACTTGCAGGTATTAACTCTGAAAACAGTTTAGCTCCTTGACTACCACCAAAAATAAATATTGTAAAGAGCTTATCATTCCGTGGACCTGCCACAGAACCTAGATTTCTAATATTTTTTCTAACTATCCCACCGGTAACTACTATTTTATTTTTTGCAAATTCCGGTAAATTTTTTATGTTTTTATAAGAAATAGCTATCTTTTTAGCAAAGCTTGTAAAAAATTTATTAACTTTGCCAAGGTAAGAATTCTGTTCATGAATTATAATCGGTACTCTTAAAAAAACTGCCGCAAACATTGAGGAAATAACAGGATAACCGCCAAATCCTACAATGACAGAAGGCTTTATATTATATAATAATCTAATAGCTTTCAAAACTGCAATTGATAATCTTGGTAAAAACAAAAAAATATTACCTGATCGTTTTAAATCTAGTATATGAAAAATTACCTTCATATCCTGACTTATATACTTCTTGCATCTTAAATCAATAATAAAATGAACTTCATACCCACGTTTTATTAATTCTTCTCCAAGCGCAACTGCCGGGAAAAAATGTCCTCCCGTACCACCTGCTACCAAAATTATTTTTTTCATATTTCAATATTATGAATTTTATACGAATTTAAAGGTGTTCGGTGTCTTGTAAAACCAAGAAGCATACCAGTAGCGATAGCAATTGCAAGCGTTGAAGAACCACCGTAACTAATAAACGGCAATGTCATACCTTTAGTAGGAAGTAAATTTAAAGTCACACCCATATTAATTATTGACTGAAGCCCTAATTGGGCAATTATACCACTAGCAGCAAATTGTACAAATTTATCTTTTTCATTTAATAGCTTAATAAGACTTCTTAATACTATAAAAGCAAATATACCTATAACAATCAGACAAATAATAGCTCCAAACTCCTCACCTGCTACGGCAAAAATAAAATCTGTATGTGAGTCAGGTAGCACCTGCTTTACTGCCCCCTCCCCTGGGCCACGTCCATATAAACCGCCATGCTCAAAAGCCTTAAGAGACTTACTGACCTGATAATTCTCGCTACTATCGGGATCTAGAAATGAATTAATTCTTTGCGTGACGTGCGGTAACCAAAAATAAGCAATAGTTATTCCTAACATAACTAAAAAACCTGCTAGAACAATCCAAAATATCGGCATACCCGCAATAAATAGCTGAATACCGAAAACTGCCGTAATCATTACAAGCATTCCAAAATCTGGCTGAATAATTACGAGAATAGCAACAATAGAATAAAGTATTACACAAATAGTAATACTTGGAAAATCATCATTAAATTTTAACGATAATATCCAACCTGTAACAACTGCAAAAAACGGTTTAGTAAATTCTGAAGGCTGAATAGATAGACCTAGAATATTAATCCATCGTACCGCTCCTTTTATTTCATAACCAAGAAATTTAACTGCTATTAATAAAACCACGCTAGCAACAAACCCAAGTATTGCAAAACGCCTTAACCATTTCTTATTAAGACATGAAAATAATAATATAAGCCCTGAAGCGGCAGCTAAATAAAATATTTGTCTAGATGCAAAATAACTTTCCTCAAATCCTACTCTACTGGCTACTGCCGAACCTGAAGTAGTAACTAACATTAAACTAAAAGCAAATAAAATTATTAAAGAAATTATTATTTGCCTATCAGTACTCCTCCACCATAATTTAATAAAGTTATTAGATATTTCGGTATTTTTAAACATTTTATGGTTATAAAATTTTTATTTTGTTGTTAACAAAAGACTTTATTTGGATATCTGTAAAAATGCTCAAGTAGCTTAAGCTAGGCTTATATGACTCAAGAATATTATAACAAATTAATTATATTTGCTACTTTTATTTTATTGCTCAAACTGAATTATAGTAATTTCAATTTTTTAAAAAAGAAATTTATATGATTTGTAAAAATTTAATTGAGAAATTACCTATAATTCTACAAAAACACTATAATATTAAACCTTATTCTAATAACAAAATTACATTAGAAGGAAAAATGAATATTACTATATCAAAAATATTTCAGTGTTTCTCTCCTTTCTGTAGAGCAGTATGGGATCTTACTTCATATCCAGACAATAATCTTCCCGTTGCTGTGATACTAACAAGTGATAAAACTTCACCTATAATTTTAATGCATCGTATTTTTTATTATAAAAATAGAGCTGCTTATCACTTTTATTCAAAAATGATTCTTATCACAGATAATATAATACTTGAATTAATAAGATTTAGAATTGCGATCAAACTACTATATCATCTTGAAAATAATAAAATAATTATGGATTATGGAAGATATGTTTTATATTTAGGAAAATCGCTAATTCCTATACCTTTACATCTTATTATTGGCAAGTTTTTTACATATAAAGAAACAGAAAACGATAAAATATTTAATATGCGAGTAAAGATGGTACATACATTATTCAGTAAAATATTTGAATACACAGGTAAATTTAAAATAGAGGCTTTATAACAATTAAAAAAGTTACAATATTAGGGCTACAGGAAATTTTGGTCGTAAGATATCGACAAAGACTTGCACTTGCTAATGTACAACTCATTCTTGCAGAGGTCATGACAAATAAAATTTACAATTATTAAAACACGATATAGAACAGCTTATTACAGTTAGCTACTTTTGACATAAATATAGAAATTACCGAACAATTACAAAAATTAAAACCTTTTATTGTTATAAATACTTCCAGCCCTTTCCAAAAAATAATTATAACATAACACTAGCTAGGTATTACGCTTGGTACACATTATATTGATAGCTGATTCCAGAAGATTTGCAAGCAAATTTGCTACAAATTTAAATAATATAGTAGAACAGAAAAAATCTCTAGCTATTACCGTAGGCAAGTACCGTACACTATGCTTATCTTCAGCTGTATTAGAATATTATAAAATAGATTATAACACCAGGGACAAAAAACAGAAAAAGGTCTTACAACAACTGCTGGCAGCTTAAATTAAGCTATATAGTATTTTTTTTATGTTTAGCTTTTTCCAAATATAATTTGATAAATAACTCTCCACGCTCTTCAAAATTTTTAAACTGATCATATGAGCTACAACTAGGTGCTAGCAAAATATTTTTCACTGCTGCAGTATCACCTACTGCATCCTTATAAGCAAGATCAAAAACCTGCTTAAGATCATTACATATTACAAAATCTACTATATTTTTAACCGTATCTGCAAACATTTCTTTAGCTTGTCCGTAAAAATAAGCCTTTTTAATTCTATTTAAATAAGGCATTATTTCCTTAATACCGCCTTCTTTTGGTATTCCTCCTGCAAGCCAATAAATATTATCAAGTGCCTTAATTGATTGCAAGGCAGATATAGCGTTTGTTGCTTTACTATCATTGTAAAAACTTATATTATTTATACTACCGATATATTGCATTCTATGAGGTAAACTTTGAAAACTACTTATAGCTTCAATTATTTTTGTAGACTCTTCTAATCCCATTATCTTAGCTACTGCATAACTTGCTGCAATGTTTTCACAATTATGAATTCCCTGCAAGTTTTTATTAAACGGTAATTTAAAATTACTATTACCGAAAAAACTATAGTTAATTATATTATTAACTACCGATATACCTTTCTCAAGAATTTTGGTAACAGAAAAGGGAATTAGTTTTATACGCTGCTCTTGCTGCAATTTCATAAAAATTTTACGACAATAATCATTATCAATATTAATTACTGCATAACTATTTTTATCCATGCGATTAAAAATCTTAGATTTTGCCTTAATATAGCCATTCATGTCCTTATGTCTATCCAAATGATCGGGAGTAATATTAAGAAGTACTGCTATTTTAGCTGTAAAGGTTTTTACTAAATCTAGCTGAAAAGAAGATAATTCAATTACATATCCATCCTTACTATTTTTGGCTTTTAAAGCCGGAACCCCGATATTACCTGCAACCGGGTAATCTAAACCATTACTATTTAAAATATGGCTTATTAAAGCAGTAGTAGTACTTTTACCGTTTGTACCGATTACGGCGATAAAGTTTAAATTTCTTGATTTTTCAAATAATAAATCTATATCAGAAGTAATTGATATATTGAAATGATGAGCAATTCTTACTATTTCATGAGTAAGCGGAACTCCAGGGCTTAAGACAATTTTATCTAAATTTTGCCATCTTGAATCAGATAAAGCAGCAATGAGATTTTTTCCAAATAATTCTTCAAATATATCTCTATTTGCTTTTAAATCATCGTAGACAATTACATCATATTTATTTTGCAATTCCTCGTAAACCGAAATACCAGTTTTACCAAGCCCAAAAATACCTATTTTTTGTTTTGTATGAGAATGCATGAGTTAATTTGAAAGAACATTGTAGTTTATTATCTAAGAACAGGTAGACGAAGGTCAACTTCAAAAAGAGCAAGGAATCCACAAGGCGAGGAACGCAGCGTATCTTAATACGTAAGAATGGCAATTTTTGAAGTTCATCAAGTATACTAATTTATCTCCTGCATTAATGCTTGTTCCCCTTCATTAAATTCACCTTGTCCTTTTATATTATTATAAATTAGTTGACCATTAGGATCAGGTAAATAATAATGAGGTGGAACTTCCAGTGCTTTAGCACGCTGTACTTGATACTCATTAGGTCCGGCTGTTGATATACCTACAGTTTCTTTTAATTTTTTACTACAAGCAGAAGTAATTAATAAAACAGTAAATAATAAAAAAATCTTTTTCACTTAAACACCTTTAATTAAAATTATATTTTATTGTCACCGTTATGATCGGTGTTACGAATTTTTTCAGCCATAGCTTTAATTTGAGCATTATCATAATGCTCTTTAGCCTTTTCTTCAATAATTTTTTTAGTACTATAATAATCTTCTATTAAGATAATTACTCCTATTGTAATAAAGCAATCAGCTAAATTAAATACGGGAAAACTATAATTTTTATAATAAAAATGAATAAAATCAAATACCGCTCCTCTAAACAATCTATCAATTAGATTACCGACGGCACCACCAATCACAAAACTATAACCTGCAAAGCCCCTAATCGTTTTTGAACACACCATTAGGTAGTATAAGTAACAGACTATAATCGAGTTTGTTAATATAAAAACAGCATTACTATATTGATAGTATTCACGCATTAATCCAAAACTAATGCCATAATTCCAAGTATAAACCATATTTAAGAAAGCAGTAACCTTGAGCATTAAACCAGGTTTCCATCGTAAATTATCAATAAACCACCATTTGCTTAACTGATCAATAATAACTAATGTTATTATTATACGACTACTACGAGCAAATGTTAGATAGATTTTTTTTAGTAGTAAAAGCATAAGGATTTTGTGAATGAGTAATGAATAGATCGCTAATGTCCATATTAGCCTAGCTAAAAACAAGAATCCAGTAAAAATAACCTTCGTACAAAATAAACATAATAAAAAACAAGTTTTTTTATATATTACTGGATTCCTATCAACAAGATAATAACATCGAGCGTTTTTCAAAAATTGTCTGGTACTAGAGGTCAATTTCAAAAAGAGCTAGGAGTTTGCAAGGCGAGGTGAGTTGCGTATACTTAATACGTGAGAACCAAAGCTCTTGTAGAATGACAATGCCAACTTTTAAAAGTTACCGATTATCACAAAGAAACTCAACTGTTTTATCAGCTTGCAATTCCTGATCAAGCTTAACATTTAAAGTTTTTATTTCTTGTTTAAATTGTTGAAATTTCTCTAAATTTTTTCCGTTTAATTCTATACCAGGTGTTGTTTTAACTGACATAGGATTAACATGTTTGCCGTCAATTTTAACTTCATAATGTAAATGTGGGCCTGTAGCTCTACCTGTACTTCCAACATATGCTATGATCTGCCCTTGTTTTACTATACTTCCCACTTTTAAATTTTTTGCAAAATTTGAAGCATGAGCGTAAGCAGTAGATAACGTACCACTATGTTTTACTTGAATAAATTTTCCATAACCCGACTTCCAACCTATTTCCGTTATAACTCCGTTTCCTGCGGAATATATAGGCGTACCGACTGGAGCTGCAAAGTCAACTCCCTTATGCATTTTAGTATAACCGAGTATCGGATGCTTTCTATTACCGTAATGTGAAGAAACTTTTATAACCTTTAGCGGAGTTTTAAGTAAGCTTCTTTTTACACTTTTACCATCTTCAGAAAAAAATGCATGATTATTTGCATTATTATTATGGGAATAACGATATATATTATATTCTTTGCCTGAAAGATTTAATGAAACATATAGAATTTTACCGTGGTGGGAAAATTTACCGTCTTCCGTTACGTATTTTTCTGTTATTACAGTTACAGTATCACCGCTTTTTATTTGACGCTGAAAATCGATTTGATAGGCATAAGCATTAATCAGCTCTATTATACTATTATTTGATAAACCCAGTTTTTTAAGGGCAGACATAAAATTTGATTCAATACTTACCGACGCTTTAGCAACTTTTTTATTTAAAGGTACTACAATTTCTTCAACTTTAAAATTATCACTTTCTCTAATTACTTCAATAGTTTTGAGCTTATCGATAATTATGACGATTTTATTTAAGAACGTTACCTCTGAGGTTAAATCTTCATCCTCATTTTCGTTAATTTTTGTTTCATATTCAAAAGTAATGTGTTGCCCTATTTTAAGTGAAGATGATAATTTACCATCTTTTACTAAATTTATAATTTTTTCTATTTCATTTTTAGGGATATTTTGTTCTATCAAAATTGACTTTATAGTATCTCCTTTTTTTACTACTACTTCTTTAAATGAAATCGTTTCTTCTTCAATACTATCAGGCTGTACTAAAGTTATAGATAAAGTGTTGTTAACATAATTATTAACTGCAAAAGAGATAAAAAAAACTAATCCTATAAATAATAATAAGGAAGCAGAGGTGAGGATTTTTCTAAGACGCGCACTAATAAAGGATGATGGTAATACATCATTAAAATCACAAGATAGTACAGTATCATTCATTAAAACTGCTCTGAAGATATTTGAATCAATTTTTCATTACTAATCATCACTAATAATATACACCATATATAAATAAATTACAATAGAAAATTGTAAAATTTTGTTTTATTTGTGTTTCATTAGTTTTTTATTGATTAAAATTAAATTTTAATATAAGTCAATGTTTATATCTCCTGTTTACCTAACCATAATGCTGTCAAATGTCCCAAATAGAATATTATGAGAATATTCCTTTAAATAAAAACTGTCCTATAAATAGTGAAATAGTTCTAGTAGGCGGTTGTTTTGATTGATTACATTACGGTCATATAGAATTTTACACAAAGCTAAAAAACAAGGTAAATACTTAATCATTGCTTTAGAACCGGATGAAACAATTATTAAATATAAAAAGGTCAACCTATCCATAATCAATTACAACGAGCAAAAATTTTAAGTTCTTTCACATTCATCGATAAAGTACTTATATTACCGAAACTGAAAGATTTTAATGATTATGCTCGGTTGGTACAAAATACTTATCCTTCTGTAATTGCTGTAACAAAGGATGATCTTTCCTTAATAAATAAATTCAAGCAAAATTAATTAATACTAATAAAAGTTATCGACTTACTACAACATCCTAATATAGGTACTTTCTAGCTCAAATATTAAAAAATATAGTTTTGCTAAAAATTTATCGATTTTTACTTTAACAAAAATGCATATACATTTATATTAAGTATAAATAATCTATAATATATGCTAATGCTATGAAAAATATTATTACTTTAAGTAGTTTATTGATTTTTAGCAAAATGTGCTTTGCTTCCGAGCCATTACCTTGGCAAGTAACATTCCAGCCACCGGCAAGTCCCATTATGGAGGAATTACATCATTTTCATAATTTTCTGCTTTATATCTCAACGGCTATTGTTTTATTTGTTGCTGGATTACTTGGCTTTGTATGCATCAGATTTAATGCAAAAAATAATCCCGTACCAGCAAAATTTGCACACAATATTTTAATAGAAATAATTTGGACTGTAATACCTATAATAATTTTAGTGATTATTGCAGTACCGTCTTTTAGAATATTGCGTCATGCTGAAAAAATACCTGAAATGGATTTAACTATTAAAGTAGTAGGTTATCAATGGTATTGGCACTATATGTATCCTGATCATAATAATTTGGAGTTTGATAGCGTAATGATCTCTGATGAGAATCTAAAACCTGACCAGAAAAGATTATTGGATGTTGATAATCGAATTGTTATACCTGAAAACGCTAACGTAAGATTTCTTATTACTGCAGGTGATGTGATACATAGTTTTGCTGTTCCGTCGCTTGGTTTTAAAATAGATGCAGTACCTGGAAGAATTAATGAAACATGGACAAGAGTTACCAAGAAAGGCGTATATTATGGGCAATGCTCTGAACTATGCGGCATCAATCACGGTTTCATGCCGATTGCTATAGAAGTAGTAAGTAAAGAGGATTTTGATAACTGGATTGCAAGTAAAAATAAGGTTGCGATGAATGCAAAATTAGCGGCTAATTAATTATATGAAATTTTATAGAAATTCATATTCCTATTACTATGGGTACTAGTTTTATAACTGATAATATAAATCATCCTATGGACTGGTTTGCTACTGCTCCTTTCTTTATTTTTAAACATAGGAATAATTATACTCCTTCCTATGATAAAAGAAGAGATATTATAGTTGGAAACGACGTATGTTTTGGTACAAACTCTACTATTTTTTGCCTGGAGTTAATATTTGGAGACGGAGCAATTATCATAATGGCTAAAGATTTACCACCACATAGTATTGTTGCCAGCAATCATGCAAAGATAATACGCTATAGATTTTTTGACAAAATAATAGAGCAATTACTTGAAATTAAATGGTGGAATTGGGATTATATAATAAAATCACTAAAAATATTCCAATTTTTGGAGCAGATATTGAAAAATTAACACAGGCAGAATAATAATTATGGATATAACTACTAGCGACATTAATCACGATGACTACCATACCCCTCACGGTTGGAGACGATGGCTTTTTTCTACTAATCACAAAGATATCGGCATTATGTATATCATATTTGCCGTTTTTGCTGGAATTGTCGGCGGCTTATTTTCTCTTCTCTTTAGATTAGAACTTGCAATGCCTGGCGGAACATTCCTTAATCATGATTTCCAGCTATATAACGTGCTTATCACAGCACATGCAGTTATTATGGTATTCTTTATGATTATGCCGGCTTTATTCGGCGGATTCGGTAATTACTTTGTACCTCTATTAATAGGGGCACCTGATATGGCATTTCCACGCCTTAACAATATAAGTTTTTGGCTGTTAGTTCCTGCTTTTATCTTACTTATAGGATCAGCTTTTGTTGATGGCGGACCAGGAACAGGCTGGACACTCTACCCGCCTTTAAGTAATTTGAGCGGTCACCCGGGAGCAGCAGTCGATATGGCTATTTTCAGCTTACATTTAACGGGTCTTTCATCAATCCTCGGATCAATTAACTTAATCGTTACTATCTTTAATATGAGAGCACCAGGAATGGGGTTGTTTAAAATGCCATTATTTGTTTGGTCTATTTTAGTAACTGCATTCCTCATAATTCTAGCAATGCCGGTACTTGGTGGAGCTATCACTATGCTACTTACCGATCGTAACTTTGGCACTACTTTCTTTAAACCTGAAGGCGGCGGTGATCCGGTATTATTTCAGCATTTATTTTGGTTTTTCGGTCATCCTGAAGTATATATAGTAATACTTCCGGGTTTTGGTATAGTAAGTCAGATTATCTCAACTTTTTCACGCAAACCTATATTCGGTTATCAAGGTATGGTTGGAGCTATGGTGATAATAGGCTTTGTCGGGTTTATTGTATGGGCTCACCATATGTTTACAGTTGGGCTTTCTTATAATGCACTTAGATATTTCACTGCCGGAACAATGATTATAGCAGTGCCGACAGGTATCAAAATATTTAGCTGGATAGCAACTATGTGGGGTGGTTCTATTACGTTCCTAACACCTATGCTATTTTCAATAGGATTTATCATATTATTCACGATCGGCGGTGTAACCGGCATAATTCTATCAAATTCAGCACTTGATAGAGTACTGCATGATACATATTACGTTGTTGCACATTTCCATTATACGATGTCGCTCGGTGCTTTATTTACAGCATTTGCAGGATTTTATTATTGGTTTGGTAAAATGTCAGGCAAACAATATCCAGAAGTTTTAGGTAAAATTCATTTTTGGATTACCTTTATAGGCGTTAATTTAACTTTCTTCCCACAGCATTTCTTAGGTCTTGCGGGCATGCCAAGAAGAATACCGGATTACCCTAAGGCTTTCACCGGCTGGAATATGGTTTCATCGATAGGAGCAGGTATCTCTATGTTAGCTGCTCTTTATTTTGTATTTATCGTTTTTTATACTTTAAAATACGGCAAAGATTGTCCAACCAATCCTTGGGGTGACGGTGCTGATACGCTTGAGTGGACACTTACCTCTCCACCGCCATTTCATACATTTGAAACACCACCATGTATTGAAGAGTAAATATAATTATAAATGTTATTTCTATGGAATATAACAAAAGTAGGAATCCAGTAACCTCGAATATCATCCCACGAGCTTGTAGAGGGATCCAGTATTTTGTAATTTTTTTCTGGATACTGTGGTGGGGTCAACAAGCCACGGTATGATACAAAAAAGAGCTGGATCCCCGCCTAACGGCTGGGAAAAATGACATAACTGATACAAAAGTAGTAAAACAATAATAAAAATGCATAAAAAACAGATAATAGGTGTTACACCTGATTTAGTTCAAAATTGTGAAAAATATACTTATGCTGCTTTTCCATGGTATGCCTTGCGCAAAAACTATACCGATGCAATTATTGCAGCCGGCGGTGTACCGCTATTATTACCTTATCAAAGCGAAACTATAGATCAGCTTATAAACCTCGTTGACGGCGTTTTAATTCCAGGCGGTGATGAGGACATACATCCTAAATTTTATGAACTGGAATATGCTGACGATGTAGTAATTTCTAATGAAGAACGTGATAATTTTGAGATATTAGTTTTAAAGAAAGCATTGGAGAGAGATATTCCTGTTTTAGGTATATGTCGAGGTATGCAATTATTAAACGTTATTTTCAAGGGTACGCTTATTAAGCATATTCCTGATTATATTGAAACTATAATTAACCATACCCAGCCTCCACCTAAAAATATAGTTTCACATGCAATTAATATAGAGGCAAATACTCAGCTTGCTAGGATAGCAAATAATAATCTAAGAACAATGGTTAATTCGACCCATCACCAGGCTGTTAAACAGCTTGGTAACGATCTTATCATATCTGCAAAAGCAGAAGACGGAATAATTGAAGCCATTGAATCAACAAAACATAAATTTGTTATAGGTGTTCAGTGGCATCCTGAATATTTTAATGATAATAGAGTAGATTTAGAATTATTTAAAGAGCTAGTAAAAGCTAGTAAATGTTACCAATAGCAAATTACTTATGTAATACGCTATGCGTGTTAAATAAATATTAGTTTTCAATATTATCAGATGAAAATATTACAAACGGTTTATTATACATATCCAAGCGGCCAACAACATACGAAATTTTTATAGCTTGCACATACAAATGTAGAACCTATAACATTATCTCCTAGTTGATACTGACCATAAATTACAGGTCTACATTGTTCTTGTCAAGCAATTGAATATTTTGTGTTTCAGCTACCAATAGTTTTAACCAATTGTTGTATTACCAAATCTTCTTGTTGTACTACCTATATATTATCACAATATATGGGAGTTTAAATTATTAGCATAAGCTCCTGACATTATAAGACTATAATTAAATTATATAATAAAAAAATATTATTTATTATATTACACTATCGTAAATAAGATTTATTTCGGACCTTTGATTTGCTATATTTACCGTAAAAAATATTATTTATGGCTGCTAATTATTCTTTTTTGGAAAGCTTTGCTAAATATATCATTGATAAATTAGGTAAAGGTAAAGAGGTTCAAATAATATTACCTAATAATTTTTCATGTTTAGAATTAAAGAAGATTTTAATCGATAAATATAAAATCAAATTACCTGTCATTATTCCCTTTATTTCTATTATTTCAAAAAAAAATCTTGATGCGGATTATATATCTAAAATAGAAGAATTATTTATTTTATCCGAAATCATCACTGAATATAAAGAATTAACTTTTAATATTGAAGAATCACTAAAAGCTGCAAAAATTCTAAGAAAATTGTTTAATGATCTTATACTCAATAATATCGATATAAAATTAATTGAAGTCTATAATAATTCTAGCTATTGGCAAAAGATTTATAAATTTCTAGAATATTGCTTTTTGAGATGGCAAGAAGAAATATCGCCTATAATGAATTCAGACTCATTTTGTGACAGGTGTAAGGAGCGAAGCCTATATACTAATAGGCGCGACGATGAGCAACGAAGTACCAAGTGGAGATCAATTCAATACAATCAAAAACAAACTAAAGCAGTTTATAAATTAAAGCTATTACATGAAGAAATAATAAAGATAAAAAATGGTCATAAGCAGATAATACTCGCCGGAATATTTAAACCTGATCCCTTCTTAAAAAAATTTAAGGAAGAATTAAAAGATTATATAATTCATTATAATCCAAGCTTAAGTGCAAGAGACTTCTTACATAACGTAGATGATAAGCAGGAATTTGTAGAAGATACGGAACGCAGAACCGCAGCATACACAAACGTACATGAGGATTCGAGTACCGGATCGACACACAAATTACCCTTAGACAAAAATTATGCAAGAAGTCTAAATAATATATCTTATTTAGAACCTCATGATATCTATGAAGAAGCTAAACAAATAGCTTATATATGTAGCCGTAATAAAGATAAACGGATTGCAATCATTACAGATAATAATAAGCTTAAAAGAGTATATTGTAATTTTTTAGATAAATATGAAGATCTACTAGGTCATGATTTAAGGCTTACTAATATCGGTGAATTACTCACTTCCATTATTAAAATATTATGTAATAATTTTGATCTAAAAACCTTATTTTTATTACTTAAAAATCCTTTAATTAATTGTCCTATGGTACAAAAATTAGAGTTAATGCTATCTAATAAAAACCGTTTTATATCTTCACCGAAATATTTATTACAATTACAATTTGATAATGAGGATATAAGGGAATATTGCCGTAACTTAATAGATATTTTATTTACCAATACTCCATATAATATACAAGATATTTTAGTAGCTGCTAAAGAAATAGCTGAAAAAATTTTGCCTACTATTTGGGGCAAAGAAGGAGGAACAGAATTACTTGAATTTTTAACAAATTTAACTGCATATTGTAAATATATAAATCCAACAGATAAAAAAGATTTTCCTAAAATTTTCTCTTTTTTACTTTCTAATATCAGATATTACAAAAATACTGAAGCTGCTAATATAATTATCGGCTCGCCTACAGATTTAGTATTATGCGAATTCGACTTAATTATATTACCGCATTTTAATAATGAAAACTGGTCTCCTAATAAACAAGTTCACCCTTGGCTTCTTAACAAGAAAGCTTTGCAGATACTAAATATAGATTACGATGAAATCGATTCTAATCTATATTCAGATTACTTCAATTTATTTCTACAAAATAAACAAGTAATTATACTAAACGCTAAAAAATATGATAAAAAATTAACAACCACTTCTAATTTATTTTTGAAGCTACAGAAGGACTGTGTGTCATCCCACGACTCGATCGCAGGCTTCAGTAATTATATGGATACTGTGTTCAAACCACAGTATAACAATGAGTCTACAGCCCTCAACACCTTTTTTCCAACCACCTTATCAGTAACCGATATAGAAACATTAATACGAAACCCTTACGGTTTTTATGCTAAGAAAATTCTTGGATTACGTAAAAAAGATAATATATGGGAAGAACCTAAAATATCGGACTTCGGTAATTTTATTCATAACGTTTTGGAGGAATATTCTAAAAATTATGACAAACAATATATGAATTTAAATTTGCTTGATAAACAAAATGCTTTAATAAATATTGGTAATCATATTTTATATAGTACTATTTTACCTATATATACAAAAAAAGCTTGGCAAATAAAACTTGTAGCTTTCAGTAAAGCCTTTATTTTATTTGATATAGAACGCCGGAAAAATTGCAAAGAAATCTATTTTGAGATTAAAGGGGAATTACGACTAAATATTGCAGGTCAAGATATAAAAATAATCGGTATAGCTGACCGAATTGAAATAAGTAAATCAAACAATATAACTATACTTGATTATAAAACCGGCACTATTCCAACTAAAAAAGAAATAGAGCTTGGACTCTCACCTCAACTTATTATAGAAAGCTTAATGTTACTTGAAAACGGATTTACAGAATTTTATTCCTGCAAAAGCGGGAACCCAGTTATAAATAAAGAAATCACTATTGCTTACGTAAAAATAACTAGTACCGATCCTTACATACAAACAACGGAAATAGCTTTAAATATCAAAACTTTAAATAGACATAAAGCAGGATTAATAAAATTACTTGAACATTATATTACAAATAAATTTTTTTCTTATGATTTGAATTTATCAAAGTATAATGATTATTTACATTTGAGCCGATGTAATACCGCGATTAAGTCACAGTATGACAAGCAAGATCCACTACTACAACCCAATTACTAACTTAAATCCTTTATTTTTAATAATCTTACTATCTGTATTATAAATAATCGGATCATTAATTTTGTCATGACCGAATCTATTTGTTTTAAATACTGGAATATTTAAACTATCTGCAAAATTACGAAGTACTAACATTGTACCTTCAGAATCTTTATCAAATGAACCAAATATTATGGCCTTAACATCCTCAAGCAATCCTGCTTGCTTTAAGTGCAAAAGATCACGATCTAATCTAAAAGCAACTACATTCACATCTTCTAAGAAAAGAATTTTGCCCCTAGTTTTTATCTGCCAATTTGTACCTATACTAGTTTGCAGCATAGTTAAGTTACCGCCTGTTAGTTTGCCGTTAACAAGATTACTCGATTTTGCTATCTTGTTAAGAGGCACTAAATTATCTATAGTAACCTGCTTTACTTTACCTTGCAATATTTCAGCAATCTTGGTAAAATTACTTTGATCTTTATCAGGTTTTAATAAATCGGCTATATTACTACCATGAATAGTGTGCCATCCCCATTCTTGCGATAAAAAAATATGTAAAGCCGTTATATCACTATACCCTATAAAGAACTTTTCTTTAAGTGGCTTTGAGAGTTTTTGTAAGTATGGAATTAACCTAGCCGAGCCATAACCTCCACGTAAACCCCATACTGCATTATCGGACTCATCAAATAATGCATCTTGTAAACAATTAAATCTTACCTCATCACTACTTGCAAGAAACGGTAACTTAATTTTGGTAAAACATTTAGAAAAAATCTGTAAATTTAGTCCATTAATATTTTTTAAATCGGACAAGGTTTTATTATCAGCACCTGAAGCAGGAGCAACAACGGTAATAGGGATATTTTTTAGAATATTAGCAGCAGAAAAAGCTGAAATTGAAAATAATAATATTATTAGTAGAGATAAATTTTTAAGAATCATAGATAGGTATTTGCGTGTATTATTTTTTTCTTATGTAATTCCCCCCGCGGAAGGGCTTTGTTGCATGGATCATAAAGTATAATCAGTGTCATACTGTACCCCTCTCCACGGTATCCAAAAAAGCAACTTATTATACTAATCAATTTAGTAACTGAATCCTGTGATCAAGTCATAGAAATAATAATTTAAAAATTGATTAGCTATTATAATTAAAATCAAATAAATGCGCAACATTAGCAATTTTCATTTCTTCTTCATGAATTTGATATCACTATAAGTTTTTTAAGAGTTATTATTTAAAACCAAAGATTATTACATTTGCTTTTTGAGCAATTTCTTGTACAACTTTGAAACTTACTTGTTTTTCACAGAACATATGTACTAATACTAACCTAATTCTTTTTGGATATTTACATTCTGTAGGTAATAAGTCGTTATAAAATTCCAATACTTCAAATTCTTATTCTTTAAATAGTTTTATAAAGTCTCCAACATTATACGCGTCACTATTAGTAAGCGTCACTTCAGATTCTAGTGGTTTTGATGTAACTTCTATATCCGACTCAGCATCATACTCTAAATCTTAATGATTTTCTTCATTCAATTTACCTTCAATTTTATCTGCATCTTGTACACTTAGTTCTATTTTATTCTTGAAAAAGACATATGTTATACCATATTTTTCTAAAAACTCTTTAGTTGGAATATTTTCTCATGTTTTTTAAGGACAGTACCCACACATCCATCAACATTAATACTTAATTAATTAGCAAAATGCATAAATGCTACTACACAATCAAGATTTAATTGAGAAAATATTGTTTGAATCTAGAAGTAACATCACTTATTGCACTAGAATGTTGTGTTTCACTTAAAGCTTTTTCACTAATTCAACTTGATTTGAACTCAATTTCTCTCAATTATAAAAACTATTAATGTCCTTAAGCAAATCAGTACTAGGAGCAATTTTTGACCAAAACTCCTTATATGTTATATTATATTTTTTAAATAATTTTCACTCGATATACCATACCACTGAGTAGGATAATTTCCCATATCTTGAAGAGTAATACACATCTATATTAAATACCTAGCGTACTAGCAGTATTCATAAATGATACTACACCATCCAAATTTAATTTGGAGAAATAATTTTTAAATGCAGTAGTTACATCATTTACTTCAATACTAAGTTTTGCTTCTGCTCAAGCCTTGTCGACTAATTCTTCTTGACTGGCGCTTGTTGGGGGTTTGGTTGTTATAGTAATATTACTCTTAATAGTAGCCTCAAGTATATTTTTGAGTATCTAAGGGATTACAAATATGTTTTTTATAATGACTTTCTAATTTTTCATAATTTTTCCTCCTGAATTTATATTTTCAATTATTTCCATATTATATTACTATATGTCAAAATATAAAAATTAACTTTTTGATATACTGCAAGCATGTAAGTCACGTTTAAAATATAAATTATTATTTTTATTCAAGATAATTCGGTAAATTTGGACATTTTCAAGTACTCTTTGAACGTAATCTCTTGTTTCTTGATAAGGTATCAGTTCTATCCAGTCAATAACTTTTCTTGTATCCTTTATATCCCTTGGATCGCCGAACATATCTATCCATTTTACTACATTATGAATTCCGGCATTGTAAGAAGCAATAGATAGAATATAAGAACCTTTATGACCATCTAATAATTTTTTGAAATAATGCGAGCCAAGTTTAATATTATATAACGGATTTCTAGTTAAATCTTCCACATTACATTTAACATTTATGGATCGTGCAGTATCACAAGCAGTACCTTTAATAAGTTGCATGAGACCCATAGCATTTGCATAACTTACTGCTTTATGATCAAAAACCGATTCCTGTCTAATTATTCCATAAGTTAAATGAGGTGGGATAGGTAAACCTGCTAGATTATACGGAGTTGGAAAAGCACAATCCAGAATAAAAGTATTATTTTGGGCAGCAATTTTTGCCACCTCAACCATATAATTAGTATTATTATTTACTTTAATAATATTTGCAATTATTTGCACTTCTGCAGGATTTTTAGTATTTTTAATCGCTGCTTTGGAATATATCATGGCTAAGTAGTTTTTATTATATTTAACCAGTAACCTTATTGCTTGAATAATTTCTTTATTTTCTATAGTTTTCCTTTCTTCAGAAGTTATTACAGGAATATGAGGCAAAACTAGCTTTGTCCTATTTAATTCAATATTTGCTACCTGCCCGTAAAAGGTAAAAGAATATTTGGCTGCCTGCTCGTAAAATTTTCTAGCCATTTGCTTATCGCCTTTTGCTTCATAAGTGCGACCGAGCCAATAAAACCCACGTGCCAAACTAATCGGAGTCTTAACAACTTTAATAAACTTATTAAAATGTACTAATGCCTGATCAGTCTTTTTTAAAAAACTTAAAGAAAGCCAGCCAGCAAGCCACGCCTGTTCTCTTATGGTTTTAGGACAAGTAGCAAAAGGAAGCGTTGCTATTTTATAGCTACCTGCAAAATCTTTATAATCGATAAATTTACGAGCATAATAAGATTGAATACGGCACCATTTAGCAAAATGTTTACGGTTATTTTTGGCTTTTTTAAACAAAGTCATCAATTCCTTTGTAGGCTTTTGCATTTTTTTAGAATCTAAATAACGATATAACAAGCCGGAAGTATAGTATTTTTCAGGAACGCTTCTAAAAAATTGTTCAGCATTTGGTGATTTATTAATAATTGCAATTTGTGCTTTAAAAGAATTACGATAACCTTGATCTACATATTTTAGGGATTGCTCAGCAGACCTAATATCATTTTTCCATAAATGTTCTTCTATTCGTTCTAAATGATCATTCACAGTTAAATATTTATGCCACTTATTATAATATGCATTTTCTTCTTCAGGAGTAAAATTGGCATATACCCAAACTTCCTTAATAATAGGTAATAATATTTTCTGATCTTTGATTAAACTACTTGCAGCAATTGCATAAAATTTATAACCTTTACCAGTAAGAGGCGGATGTTTACTAAACCAATCAAAAATTACTTTTTTATTCGTACTATTATTTAAATATTCTTCCGCCCTTTCTTGAAGCAGCTTACTTTGAGGCCAATCCGGATTATCACATAAAAATTTTATTACCTGTTCAAAACTATTATCTGAATATTTATTATCTAAAAATTTTTGCGAAAGCACAATTTTTGTTAAAGCTTTACTATTTACTTCTAAAGCTAAATCCTCGGCTTGTAACCAATTTTTTTGATCGATATAGGTAAAGATTTGTTTGATATTATCTACAGGATTGGAATTAGCATTTACATTTAAAGCTGCTAATAAGAATATAATAATTAATAATTTTATTTTCATAAAGATATAAGATTATTATGTCATTTCCGTGTAGGCGGGAATCCAGTAAACCATAAAAAACAAGTTTTTTATATGGTTATTTTTCAAGTATACACTATTTTATACTATTGATTCTGGATTAACACCTTCGCGAGAATGACATAAGAGCTAACTAAACACCTGTAGAGCCGAAGCCGCCGCTACCGCGTACTGTTTCCTCAAGCGTATTACTTTCTTTCCATAATATACGTTCGTACTTGGAAATTATCATTTGAGCAATTCGCATGCCTTTTTCTATAATGAAATCTTCTTTACCGAGATTAATAAGAATAACTTTTATTTCGCCTCGATAATCGGAATCAATAGTACCCGGTGAATTGGCAACCGTAATACCGTGTTTAACGGCAAGACCTGAACGAGGTCTTATCTGTGCTTCAAACAAATCCGGCAATGCTATAGCAATACCAGTCGGGATTAGCTGTATTTCACCGATTTTTATAATTATAGGTTGTTTATTTGCGGCTATTAAATCCATCCCTGCACTATGCTCTGTAGCATATTTCGGCAAACTACCAAAAAAATTTTCTAGTTTCTGAATTTTAAATTGTGTTATAGTCATAGTTATTTGATATCAAATTTATCGTTAATCATTTTATTTTCAACGGCATTAATTAAAGAATTAGCAAGATTATCAGTGAATATCTTGCTTCCCATACCAAGTTTCTTTTTAAGCCAAGGCTGTTTAGCACAAACATATTGAAACTTAATATTATCGCCGAACTTTTGTTTCATTACACTATACATATCACCTATACCGTCAATTAAACCGTAATCAAGAGCTGTTTGTCCTGCCCAAAATTCGCCATTAAATAAAATTTCGTCTTGCTGAGTTAACTTCCCTGCTCTTCTTGTTTTAATATAATCTACGAAATGCTCATAAACCTGCTTCTGCAAATTTTTGATAATTTTAAGGTCATCTTTATTAATAGGTTGAAAAGGATCCAATACTGATTTATTTTTTCCTTCAGTATAAACTCTTCGCTCTATCCCAAGTTTATTAATTGCTTCATGAAAACCGAATCCACTTGATACTACTCCAATACTACCAATAATCGAACTTGATAAAGCATATATCCGATCACCACTGCAAGCAAGCCAATATCCACCTGAAGCCGCCATATCTTCAATAAAACTATAAATTTTTATTTTATTTTCTTTAGCAAGATCACGAATACGTTTGGCAATAAGTTCAGATTGTACTGGAGAACCACCGGGAGAATTAATAATTAAACATAACGCTTTTAATTTCTTGATTTTAAAAGCTTTTTCTATTAGCTCATTTAATGATTCTAACGTAAGCCCTGATTGCATGGTACTGACTTTACCAATAACACCGCTAAGGCGTAAAACTGCAATCACATTTTTAGCATCACCAAAAACTGCAGCAACTAATTGATCTAATTTACTTATCTGCCGTTTGGTTATTATCTGATCAAATTCTGCACCTGCAATAGTCGATTTATTCACTTCATTCATTAATTTTGCTCATTTTTAATTTGTATGTTACTTTCCTTCATTGTATCATTTTTTATTGGCTGCAAAGGCTTAGCCAGTTTATTAAGAGATTGCTCATTGTAACTATTCTTGGGCTCAGGATAATTTCCTGGGATAGACGATAAAATAGTTTCTCTAGTTCTCTCATCATACCAATTCGTATTACCGACAAAGCTAGTTACTATTTTGCCGTTTGGGTCTATTAATATGCTAGTAGGTCGACTTACTATACTCAAAGCTTCAAATAGTTGATTTCTATAATCATAGTAAATCGGTAAATATCTTATTTGATAACTTTTAAAATATTCCTTAATAACTTTTACATCTTGATAATCGTCCGAAATCGGAATTACTGAAAAAGGTAAATTTCTGAAATCTTTTTGCAACATATCAAGAGCTGGAATCTCATTAACGCACGAAGCACTCCAAATAGCCCAAAATACTAACAATATAGTCTTTCCTTCAAACTGATCAAGAGAATATTGATTTTTTTCTTCATCAAAAAAAAATACGTTATCAGGAACACTTGAGCCTCTTAAAAATTCTAATTTATCCTGATGCTTAGAGTAAATTTTAGGAATAAAAAGTATTATAGATAATAAAAATACTATAATATATAAAAAATATTTATTATAATTTCTTAAGGTCATATAATAATTTATGTAATGAAAACATTTTATTTATTCTTATTAACGTTTATATGCATTATATTATACGGTTGCGGTATAAAAAAACCTTTAGAAGCACCGCCACCCCAGAAGGAAGCACTATTGTCAGCCCGCAACTCGATCACGGGATCCAGTCTTTCTTAATTTTTTGTGGATACCATGGAGAGGCCACGGTATGACATAGAGTGTAGTTTTCAATCTATGCAACAACACACCCCATCAAAAAACTATAGCATGACATTATTAATACCTCTTAAGCGTCGTACCTTGCAGTACTAAATCAAAACAATACGACACTATATTTTCTTGCGGTTCAATCAATATTGGATTCACTTCACCACACTCATTAGCACACATATTTTTATTAGATAAATCTAATTGTGTTTCTAAGGTAGTAAGGCTAGGATGTTCTACTCTTATATTTGCATTTCTTAAATAACGAGAAGATTTATAAGGTAACATACTAATGAAATAATATTCTCCTTTATTATTAGTAGTAGCAGTACCGGAACCGGTAAAGCTTGAATCGCTTTCACTTGTAAATCTTCTTTTATCAACCCTATTTTTTAAAGGTTCATAAGGATATTTACCACCGCTTCCTGCTTGCCATAAATAAACTTTAGCATCTGCAACCGGTACACAATTTTGATCTAATACTTTTCCTTTAATTAATATTCTTTCACCGTAAAATTTTGATAATCTTCCTGTTTTACGTAATAAATTATTAGTAGTTTCAAAAACTTTTGGTTCATAATCATTAAATATATTTCTAGTAATTTTACAATGATTAAGCTTATTAGGGTAAGTTTTAGAAGCAGCAAACATTTTTAATGTACATAAACATAAAAAACAAAATATAAATTTTTGCACTTTTCACCACTTTTATATTTATTAAATTCTGCATCTAAATTTAGATCAATTATTTATATTAATCAAATTATTTTTATTCTCATTTGATTATTAAGTAATTGATTGTTATAGTAACTTTATGATACTAAAATATATTATATATGCAAAAATTTTTATCTTTAATAATTGTAATTCTAATACTTTACAATATAGTAAAGTTAAAAATATCTCCCGAAAACAATAATCCTATAACTTTAGAGCACACGGCTTCAAATAATTCATCTACCGATGAAAAGCAAACTAGTACAAATAATGAATTACCTATTGCATTAAATGGTAATTTATTTGAACGTACGGTTTCAAAAATAGTAATAAATGCTCTTAAAACCGAAGAAGGGAAAGCATTCTTTGAAAATATTTTACAGCCGTTAAATGGACCTATCAATCCTAATGACTACACTATTGAAGTACGTAAGGATTTAGTAAAAACGCTGTTTAAAATTAATACGCTTGGTAAAGGTAATATCGGTCCGGCTTCTTGTGGACATGTAGTTACTGTATTTTATCAAATATCGGATATCAATAATAATTTAATATCGGAAGATACTAAAACTTTTACTTTAGGCTCTGCTCCTATAATGCTTGGCTTAGATAATGTAATAATCGGTATGATGGTAGGAGAAGCACGAGAAGCGATTATTCCGGCAAAATACACCATTAATAATAGTAATAATATTATCTTTGATAATGCTTATAATTACAAAGTAAATGTAATGTTAAAATCTATATTACCGCAAAATTTTGTTAAAAGTAATGAAACTAAAATTTATGATGATGAGATAGCTTATCGTGTTCCTTTATTATGTGGTGAAAAAGTAAGTTTTAATGCTAAAATTACTCGCTTATCAAATGGTAAAATATTATATGACTCAAAAGCCAAAGGACAAAAAATAGATATGAAAATAGGCGATATTACATATCCTTTCATTTTTTCTTACGCCTTGCAAGGTAAAGTACCAGTTGGAACACGCAGTGTTATTGCTGAAGGCAAAACTTTTAAAGCCTTAGGTTCTAATATAAATAAAATTATTTCTCATGAATTACTACCGATAAATGAATATCTTTTACTTGAACTTAATGATTTTAAACAAAATTAAATAAATATGACACAACATAAAATATCGGATAACAAAAAACAAAAAAATTATATTTTATTATCTATCCTTGTCATTATGATAATAATTGTATATCTTATAGCTTGCATAAAAATTG
This sequence comes from Rickettsia canadensis str. McKiel, assembly GCF_000014345.1. Lineage (NCBI taxonomy): Bacteria > Pseudomonadati > Pseudomonadota > Alphaproteobacteria > Rickettsiales > Rickettsiaceae > Rickettsia > Rickettsia canadensis. The sequence goes on from NC_009879.1 coordinate 711,508, forward strand.
CAGGATAAATTTTGTGTTTATTTAAAATTTGCAACATAAAAATTGCAGCATAAAAAGAATATTTAATTTTGGAAAAAATTGGTCTAAATTCCTCGGAGCGTAGCATATATTATATAAGACTTTGCACCAATTTTTAAACTAGTATATAAGAATCTTACCTTAAACTTTAATGACGCTAGGAGTTTAGTATGGCAATTATTAAAAAAAATCAAGATATTATTATAATAGTAGTAGGTTTAATATTTCTAGCAGCAATCATTTATATCTCTACAAATAAGAGTTCTAACAATAAAACAAATGATAATATATTAGAAGTAAAGATAGCTATAAAAGATCATAAATTTGTTCCGAATATAGTTGAAGTACCGAAATCTACTAAGATAAAGTTAATTGTTCATAATGAAGATGATACGGTAGAAGAATTTGAAAGTCATGATTTACATCGTGAAAAAATAGTTATGCCACATAAGTCAATAAATATTATACTTGCACCCCTTAATCCTGGGAAATATGAATTTTTTGGAGATTTTCATCAAGATCGGGGTTTTATAATTGTTAATGATTAGATAAAAATATGTTTAAAATTGCTTTAGTAGTGTTTCGTGAATGTTTAGAAATATCTTTATTACTTGGTGTAATACTCGCCGTAACAAAACAAATAGAAAAATCTCGTCTTTATATTATTGCGGGAGCAATGCTTGGAGTAGTATTTGCTTCAATTTTTGCATTTTTTACACGTAAATTATCTTTATCTTTTGGCGGAATAGGAGACGAGTTATTCGATTCCGGAATTATGATACTAATAACAATTCTGATTAGCTGGACCATAATATGGATGCAAGGTTACAGTATAAAAGTAAAACAACATATAAACGACTTATCAGTAAAAATTCATGAAGGTAATGCCAGTTATTTCATGTTGGTTTTTTTAGTTGCCACTACTATATTACGAGAAGGTGCAGAAATTATTATTTTAGTATATAGCATATCTTCAGTTGAAACGCTATCAAGCAGTATTTACTTGCAAGGAGTAATAATAGGTGCTACAAGTGGCTTCTTACTTGGTTTAGTAATATATTTTGGTTTAATTAAGATTGCTAATCAAAAATATATTTTTAAAATCTCTACCGTATTATTAATGCTAATAGCAGGCGGATTTGCAGCAAGTGCGGCAGGTATTCTAACTTCTTCCGGTTTAGTTATGTTTTTATCCGATCAACTTTGGGATAGTTCATGGTTAGTAGCAGATAGAAGTATGGTCGGCAAAATCTTACATATTGTTACCGGTTATATTGCAAGACCTAACGGACTGCAAGTACTTGCTTATTTTGCTACTATATTACTGATAAATATTTTTATACAAATAAAATTAAGATATTCCACAAATACCTTAATATCAGTACAAAACAAATGAATCAAATTAATTTTATTAAAGAGAGCAATTAAATTAAATATGTTAAAACTTTTATCAGAAATTGGTCCAGTAATAGCATTTTTTGCAGGCTTTTTTTATGGAGGCGGTATACAAAACGCTACTCTTTATATGCTTATTACAGCCATTATTTGTGTCACTATTTGTTATTTTGTAGATAAAAAAGTATCAAAACTTTCTATTATTTCCGTATCGGTTTTATTAGTTTCAGGGATTATAACTTTAATTAGCGGCAATTCGATTTATATAAAAATCAAACCTACTATATTATATGTTATTTTTGGAATAATATTTCTTATGAGCGGTATAAGAAAAAATCCTTTCATTAAATATGCTTTAGAGAGCATAGTACGTCTTAAAGAAGAAAGTTGGATAACTTTAAGCTATAGGGCAGCAGCTTTTTTCTTTTTTATGGCTGTAGTTAATGAAATAGTTTGGCGTAATTTCTCAGATGAAACATGGGTCAAATTTAAAGTATTCGGAGTAATACCGATTACCTTTATATTTATTTTACTGCAATTACCTCTTTTATTAAAGAATAAATTACCAGATAGTAAGATATGATTTATATAAAAAATATATTATACTTCTTGCATAACCTATCTTATAAAGAGGAATTTGAACGAAACACTTCACCTTGCACCTTAGCGTATATAGACAATCACACGGATGCGAGTACTGGCTTAACGTATAAATTACCTTTAAAAGCAGGTTATCCAAGAAGTCTATTAAGAATTTTAATTTTTATAGCTCTCTCTTTTAATTTATCCGCTTGTTTACCTACCATATTTACCGTAGCGACCACTACGGGCATTGTTGCATCAAAAGATCAACCAATGTCTCAAACATTAAATGATTCAAGGATTTCTGCCGGTATTAAAACTGATTTAGTAAAAAATAATTTTAGAGATTTAGGAGCTAAAATAAAGGTTACAGTATCACAAGGAAGAGTATTATTAACAGGAAATATTCAAAAAGAACTGGATGCATTAAAAGCCGTAAACATTGCTTGGAATCAAAAAGGCGTAAAAGAAGTTATTAATGAGTTAAAAGTAAATAAAAACAGTAATCATTTTGACTTAGCCCAATATACTAAAGATTGTATGATAACCACACAAATTAAAGCTAAAAATTTAGTCAGAAAAGACATTAAATTTGCTAATTATACTATTATAACTATAGATAATATTGTTTATTTATTTGGAGTTGCAAGATCAGAAGAAGAGCTAGAAAAACTTGCTTCTATTGCATCAAAAATAAAAGGTGTTGAAAAAGTTGTGTGTTACGCTAAAATAATGGATAACTTTAATAAACATGAGGATTATGATACGACACCATAAACTTAGTTTATTAATTTTATTAATATTTTGTTTTGGTCTAAGCGGTTGTAATACCTCAAAACAAAAACAATTACTTTATTCCCACAAATATTCATACAAAGAATTATCAAAAGATGATCCTCATAATCTAACTTATAAAGGGTATTACAAAGTCGGTAAAAATTATAAAATAAAAGGCAAAACTTATAAACCTCATAATCCTAAATCTTTTACCGAAATAGGCTATGCATCATGGTATGGTGGGCGTAATGGTTTCCACGGTAGGCAAACAGCTAACGGCGATAGATTTAATAGAAATATATTAACTGCTGCACATAAAACTCTTCCACTTCCCTGTTTAGTCAAAGTTACCAATAAAGCTAATAATAAATCAGTAATTTTAATGGTTAATGATAGAGGTCCTTTTAAGAAAAATCGTATAATAGATGTTTCTCAAAAAGCGGCTGAAATTTTAGCATTTAAAAATCAAGGTATAACTAAAGTAAAAATAGAATATTTACCTGATGAAACCGAGCAGTTTCTAAAAAAGATTAATTTAAAAAAACCACAAAGTAAAACTTTAGCTAAAAACTCTAAAAAATCTTCATCGACTAAAGTAGCAAAAAATGGTAAATGTAGTATTAACTGTCATATAAAACTTGTGAATTTAAAATATAAGCTGTGGCAGTAAATCCTTATGGGGCATGGATATAAATCATCATTACGAGGGAATTTAGACTTTGTTGGCATGGCTCGAAAAACCGTCATTGCAAGGGGCAACTAAAAGGACCATGACAATCTAGAAAAAAATAATATATCAACTACGTATATTCTTTTTCTTCATTATTTTTGATTTAGCTTTTGTAGTAGATTTATTATTAGAAGCAAGCTTGATTGAACGCTTAGCGGCTATAGGCTTAATATTAAAATAATGATCCAACAATCCAATCATTTTTTGATCACGAGATACAGCACTTCTACTTCCTGTAACAACAGCAATCAATGATTTACCGTTTCTAGAAGCAGTAGTTACTAAATTATAACCTGCAGGCGTATGAAAGCCTGTTTTCATACCTTCCGCACCTTGATAATTTTTAGTAACTCTATTGTGTCCGTTTATTATGTTTCCACGAAATACAAAGCTGGTTTTAGAAAATAATGGATAATATTTAGGATAATCTCTCTTCAGGGCCATAGCAAGTTTAGCTATATCTCTTGCAGTAGTTTGCTGCAATGGGTCATGCCAACCTGAAGCATTTTTAAAATAGGTATTTTTCATACCGAGCTGTTTAGCTTTAACATTCATTAAGTGAGCAAAAGCTTTCTCAGAACCTTTCATATTCTCAGCCACCGTTACAGCAGCATCATTAGCAGACTTTATTATTAACCCATTAATTGCCTCTCGAACGGTTATAGTTTCTCCTGCTTTTAAACCAAGCTTACAAGGCGGCATTTGTGAAGCTTTTGCTGATACAAATAATTTTTTATCTAAAGACAACTTACCGGCTTCAATTGATTCAAACATTAAGTATAGAGTCATTAGCTTAGTTAAAGAAGCAGGATAAATTGGAATTTGTGAATTATGGGACTGTAGCACTTTACCACTTTTTGCATCAATTACTAAACTAGTTTGAACAGGCGGTTTAAGGGTATTTTGTACATTTTTCTTTGCTTCACTTATTGGAGCAAAGAAAAATGTTGCGATAAAAATATAAGGTAATAAAAATTTACTAAACATTTTAAATAAATAAAATATTATTTGAATCAAGCAGGATTATGTTTTTTCTATCCAGTGACTTGATCGCGGGATCCAGTTAAAAATACCAAAATTATTAGTACTTAAAATTGTTTCTCTAGATACCGTGGTCAAGCCACGGTATGACAATAATACTTATTATATTTTAACCTTGTTATTAAGATACATTAATATAAACAAAGCAGGCAAGGCTAAAATTATAGTAAAGATGAAAAACCCATCCCAACCAAGCATATTTACTAATTTACCAGCATAAATAGTGACAGTATTGTTACATAAACTACTTGCACTACTAAGTAAAGCATACTGCGTTGCAGAATATTTCTTATTACATAAATTACCAATATATCCGACTAAAGCAGTAGCACCCATAGCGGCAGCAAAATTCTCTATAGTAATAGCAATTAACAAAGCTTCAAAAGTAGGAGGTTGCTGATTAAGCCAAATAAATGCAAAATGCGTTAAACTTTGAGCAATACCGGTAATAATCAAACCTTTAAAATTCCCCACCCTATACATTACAATACCACCGGCAAAACCACCGACTAAGGTTGCAATCAATCCATAAAGTTTAGCGATTATTGCTATTTCACCTTTCGTATAACCAAGCTCTATATAAAACGGTGAAGCAACCGCTCCAAGCATAGCATCTCCTAATTTAAAAAATATTACCGCGAGTAAAATAGTTACAGCAAATTCTCTTGTAAAAAAATCTTTGAAAGGATTAATGACTGTATAAATCCATGAAGTAATAGAAGTAATATTAATGTTTTCTCTTACTAATTCTTTTTCATTTACTGTTATTATAAAAAGGACAGAAACAGCAAATATTATAGCTATAACAAAGAAAGTAAGTTGCCAATTATTTCCGGTTATTTCTGCAAGATATAAAGCACCTGCCCCTGTAATAAGCATACCGATGCGATAACCAAGTACGGCAGTTGCACCAGCTATGCCCTGCGTTTCCTGATCAAACTTATCTATACGCAATGCATCAACAGCAATATCGAAAGTACTAGATAAAAAGCCTAATACTATAGTTAACAAATATAAAGCAGTTAAAGAAACTTCAGGATTTTGTTTGCTCATAGCAATTAGCACTAAAGCCATTAAAGAGCTACATAATATAAGCCAACTTTTTCGATGCCCCCACCTACTTAAAAAAGGTATTTTAAAATTATCGACTAACGGTGACCAAAATACTTTTAACGAATATGATAACCTTGCAACTGCAAAAGTAGTAATAACAGCGATATCTATATCGGATTCTTTTAACCATACCGAAAGAGTAGAAAAAATTATAACTAGCGGCATACCGCTAACTATCCCTAAAATCAATATTTCAAATAATCGATAATCTTTAAAAATCTTGGTAATGAGCATTGTATTATCCTTTGTGTTGATGTCATTACCGCGTAGGCGGCAGGTGGAAATCCAGAAAAAAGTAAAGTAACCTTCATGATATTTATTAATTACTGGATTACCGCTTTTAGCTCAGAATGAAATGAAGCATTATTTAATAATAACTTAAGAAGTATAAACTATTTACTTTATAAATCAACTATTTTCTCTTAATTCTTTATTATATAACCTATAATACTCTTCCTTATTCTTAAGTAATTGTGTGTGAGTACCCTGCTCACAAATCTCACCGTTTTTCATGACAATAATATTATCAAGATCAGTAATACTGCTTAAACGATGTGTAATAATTAAAGTGGTTTTTCCTTGGCGTAATTTCTTTAAAGATTCTAGAATTTTCTTTTCGGAAGCTTGATCTAAGCTACTCGTTGCTTCATCCAAAATTAAAATAGGTGCATCTTTTAGGAAAGCTCTAGCAAGCGATAAACGCTGACGCTCACCGCCTGAAAGAGTCATCCCCTGCACTCCTATCATAGTATCGTAACCGTTCGGCAGATGCATAATAAACTCATGAGCATCGGCATATTTTGCTGCTCTAATTATTTTTTCTCTTGTAGTATCAGCTTGAGCATATGCTATATTTTCGGCAACTGTTGTATCAAATAAATGAGTATCTTGAGTAACTAAGGAAATCTGACCTCTAAGCGAAGTAAGCTTAATATCTTTAATATCATGATTATTAATTAAAACTCTTCCATCATTTGGATCATAGAAACGCACTAATAAATTACTAAGCGAAGTTTTACCGCTACCTGAACGCCCAACAAACGCAATCATTTTATGAGGTTCTAGCTTTAAATCTATATATTTTATAGCTATTTTACTTTCAAAACTTAAAGCTAATTTTTCAAAAGTAATCTGTGGATTATATAAATCTACTTCTTTAGCATCTTCACGATCTTTAATAAGAGGCTTGCTATCTAAAATATTAAATACTCTTTTAGCAGCTGCAATTCCTTCTTGCAAATTGACATTTAACGATACTAAGCTTTTAAACGGTCTATAAGCCGCTGCAAAAGAAGCCAAAAAAGCAAAAAGAGCACCGGGTGTACTTTTTCCATTAAGGACTAAATTACCTCCATACCATACCATCCCCCCGACTGCAAGACCGCTTAACCCCTCCATAATCGGCGAAACCATTGCATCTAACTTAGAAGCTTTCTTATAAAACTCTAAAATATTATTAACAATTAATGACGCTCTATTACTTTCTATTTTTTCACCAACAAAAGATTTTATAATCTTAATTGACTGAAATGTTTCATCAAGCCTAGAAGTATAATGTCCTAGCTCCTCTTGGGATTGTGATGATATTTTACGTATTATTCTTCCCATTTTTTGTACAGGATAAACAGCAAGCGGAAAAACAAAAAAAACTACGTAAGATAATATTGGTTCTAACTGAAACATCATCCCTATCAAAAATACTACCGTTAGGAAATGTTTAGCACACCCGACAAGCAAATTAGAAACAGCCCCACGCATCAAAGAAATATCATTAGTAACACGAGATATAAGACGCCCTGAAGATTGGTTTTGAATAAAAGCAATATCAGCAAATAATAAATGCTCATACATTTTCATCTGCAAATCGTTTAATACCCTCTGCCCTACAAATTTTATTAGATAATTCTGATAATATTCCGAAATCCCTTTTATAAAAAAAGTAATAGTCAGCACTATCGGCATCATTACAAGCATTTTCCTATCATGCGTTAAAAAAATCTTATCAATAATAGGTTGGACTGCATGAACTATAACAGCCGTACAAATTGCTGCAATAGACATACAAAATATCGCAAAATATATTTTACTTGCATAAGGTTTAACATGCTCTTTTATCAGCCTTGTTATAATGTAAACGGCTGTGTAACTATCATTTAAATTATTATTACTCATTATCGTTAAAAATATTAAATTGATTATGTGATTTATTCGGCACCGGCATTTTTAAATGTTCAAAAGCGGCAATCGTGATTACCCTACCTCTAGGTGTTCTTTGCAGTAAACCTATCTGTATAAGATAAGGTTCTATGGTTTCTTCAAGTGCATCACGCTGTTCAGACAAGGCGGCTGCAATCGTTTCAATTCCAACGGGACCGCCATTATAATTAGCCGCTATGAATTTTAAATAACGATAATCGTTGCTATCAAGCCCTATATGATCAACTTCCAAGCGATTTAAACCGAAATCAGCTATTTCTTTATCTACCACCGATTTACTGTCAACTACTGCAAAATCTCTTATACGACGAAGCAATCTTAATGCAATTCTTGGTGTTCCTCTACTTCTTTTAGCTATTTCCTCAGAACCAGATTCTGTTAAATCAATATCGAGTAATTTACTCGCTCTGTTTAAAACTTTCTTAAGCTCATCGTTATTATAAAAATTAAGCCTCATAGGAATGCCGAACCTATCACGTAAAGGATTACTAAGCAGTCCAAGCCTAGTGGTCGCTCCTATTAAAGTAAAGTGTGGCAAATTTATTTTCACCGATCTTGCGGCAGGTCCTTCACCAATAATTATATCAAGCTCAAAATCTTCCATAGCAGGATATAAAACCTCTTCAACTGAAGTATTTAAGCGGTGGATTTCATCGATAAATAATACGTCATTCTTTTCAAGATTGGTGAGAATAGCAGCAAGATCAGCTGCCTTAAGTATAGCAGGACCGGAAGTAGATTTAAAATTAACTCCGATTTCGTTAGAGACAATCTTAGCAAGCGTAGTCTTACCAAGTCCAGGTGGACCATAAAATAAAGTATGATCAAGATGTTCATTGCGCGATTTTGCAGCTTTAATAAATACCAAGAGATTTTCTTTAATTTGCTGCTGACCGACAAATTCTTGCAAATATGACGGCCTTATAGGCAATTCTTGATCATTTTCACTTTTTTCAGGTGATAATATATTAGTCATTATGTGCTTATAATTTAAATTCTGATATCATTCCAGCAATGACCGAACATTGTTACATGAATCCTATGTCAGTACAAACAATATAATGACTAATAATAGCTAAAAAATAGTTTTATGCTATATTTAATTTATAAATCTATATCTCATTATTACTATATCTCATTATTAAAGTACTCAATCTACATTTATTGGTCTTCATTTATGAATGTTATATCTGAAAATTGTAATAAGATGCTATACGCTTCATTATTTCTAGGGTGAAATAACCTGTTGCCGGATTTTTTACAATTCTGGTCATTTTAAAAAATACTTTTTTATATCATCATCTGTATTTTGGATTATAGCATCTAAATTGTCATAGTTTACTTTTAGTTCTTGTAAATACTCTTTACGAGGTAAATTGTGACATGATTTTAAATATTTACAAATTTCACTATTGCCAACTTCCGACTTCTTGTTATGAAAATCTTCTTAAGATCGGTTTTATTTCCTTTGCTGCCTCTTTTAATACTTTCTCCTATACATGTTTATTTTTTTCAAATTTGTAGCAGTAATTTCTCTAATATCTTTAGAGAATTGTTTTCTTGTTCTATTTCTTGTCCGAATATCCATTGTATTCTTGCTCAATTGAACAGCTAATAATTTTACTATTTCTTATTGAAGCTAATAACTGTTTTATTGACCATTTACTTATTTCTCTCGCTAAATAAAAACTTAATGAGATAGTGTAATCATGCCTTTCTAAAAAATAAGATATAGCTGCTACTCTATCTAAATAAATACCCTGCATATCTAAGCATAAATAGGCAAATCTCGAGAAAACTCTTTATAAAGAATCCAAGCACAGATTAAATATTATATCATGTCTCAACAAACTCTAGAGTTTGTTGTGTTTATTAATGGAAGTAGTTCTATTATATCTTGCTGTGTTAAACAATAATTTAATATAAGCTAATTAACTTTACTCTTGTTAAAAAAATTATTAAGACTATCTACTAACCTATCTGAATATGAGAAATAATTTTCTACATTAGCAAGATAGCAAACTTTTAAATTAGGTTTCCAAGAAATATTAGCTAAAAATGCCTTAAATTCAGAAGCTTTGATCCAAGTATCACTCCAATTAAATTAACTTCTTGAATAGTATTATTTTTAAAAGCCCCTAAAATAATTGCAAGTTTTTCATGATCTACCAAACTGCTATCTATTTTAATACTAGTAATACGACATTCACGATCTATTAAAAATAAAGATAATAATGAACATTTGTTAATTGCAAATAAACTTATAAATATTAAATTTTTAATATCAGTATCCTTTAAGATACTAAATAACTTATTTAAATTATCTGCTAAATACAACTTCATGTAATTATGTATATTAAGGTAGATAATCTCTAATTTTTCAAGAATATAACTATATTTTCCAAAAAAGTTTTTTATTCTAACATACCTTATGTTAATTTTTAGTTACTAAATTAGTATGAAATAAATGTTATCAACTAAAAAACTTAGAATTTCGATTTTTTAGGGCTGTTTTGATTAATTCATCAATAGAGATTTTAGGATTTTGAGTAATAATTCCTTGAACGACGTTTTGTGCTTCAAATCTGGAAAAACCAAGATTTATTAGAGCCTTCATTACTTCATTACTTGTGACGGGTGTGATATTCTTAATATTTAAGCTATCTTTAATAGCCGAGCTGCTTGATATTTTTGTTACTTTATCTTTCAGTTCTAATACTATACGTTCAGCAAGTTTAGCTCCGACTCCGGATATTGCTTTAAATATATTTTTATCTTCATTATTTACAGCAATTTGGATATCGTCAGGAGTCAGGTTTGATAAGATAGATAAAGCCATTCTAGTTCCTATACCGTTTACTGATTGTAGCAAATTAAAAAAGTTTTTCTCTTCTAGCGTCAGAAAACCATAAAGATGAATATGTTCCTCTCTAACATGGGTTTCAATAAATAGTTTATAAAACTCCCCTTCAACAAGTTTATCTAAAGTTTTACCTGAAGCATAGACCAAGTACCCTACTCCGTTTACATCAATTATAACATAATCATCACCTTGGGAATCAGCTTTACCACTTAATTTACCGATCATATCATTTTTTCTCTTTTTTCTTACTTTTACTATATATTAAAACTAGAGTTGGTAAAGCTGTAATAATTGCTGCTAAGATATAATGAATAACAAACGGTCTATCCATCATATGACACTGCCCATCATTTGGAATCGTTTTAGCTAACACCATATACGCAACTATTATAGTTACTACTATATACAGAACGGTAAAAAACAAATATTTTATAAAATTTTTCATTTTAATCTCCTGTGAATCCACTGTGTCCATGTCTCATACCGTGACTTGACCAGTTCTATGTCATCCTAGCTAACTTGAATCGCGGGATCCAGGAAATAAACATAAAAATCACTATAAGTTGTTTTCCTAAATACTATGATCAAGCCACGGCATAACACCAAATGTGTTTTTTAATCCATACAACAACTACGTAAACCTATAATAAGTCTAATTCTTAAGACCTTTACTTATGAAAAGTCTATACTCTAAACCATAAATTAAATCTCTACTAGCCCCGTGGCCATAGAAATATTTTTATGTACATTAATATAATCTTTTCTAGAAACCATTTCTCTATTAAATTAACCTTAGCAAATCCAATTCTAGATAAATGGTTACTTGCTTCATATGTTACATTATTACTATATAAATCAAATAAACCTGCCATTAATAATGATATTCGTTTGACAGGCAGAGCAAGAATATGCAAGCTCGACGCCTTTAAAAATACCTGCGCCACTTTCTGCTATTTTCCATTATCTGCTACTAATCCTTGCATTAATATCTCATGTGCTTTTCATAGCAATTGAAACTCAAAAGGATTAAATATTGTTAGATCATTATATAATTTTATAGCATTATTATAGAATATCTTTTTCAGGTGCAATTATACACTTGCTGTTTATTAAATCAGTTATCTACTCTATGCTTAAAGTATTACCTTCAATTGCTAAAGGAGAGTGGATAGTTTTAATTGGATTATTTTTGCGAAGTTTTATAGACTGAGAGTAAAGCTTGCTACCAGCTAAAATACCAAGCTCATAAGAAATATCTTGTGATAATCCCAAGATTTTATTAGTTATTTGCAAAGGCGGTTTATCACTCATATAATGATAGTATCTCACTGTCTATAAAGAAAATTTTCTTATGTCATGCCTACAAAAGAGTGAATCCATAAATGGGTGTCATACCTTGGCTTGACCATGTTATCTAGACAACAAACTTTTAATAGTCAATTTCTAGATCCTCCGATCAAGTCACGGGAGATCATATTAGAAGTTACAGGATTTCTGCTGTCGCAGGCATGACATAATTAGCTTTTTAAGATTACCTATCTTAATATCTTCTATCACTCCGCTTTTGCGGTTTTTAAATTCAACAATATTATTTGCGGCTTTTTTAGGACCGATTATAATTTGATAAGGTGAACCGATAAGATCATGTGTGGCAAATTTACTGCCAGGACGTACATCAGTGTCATCATATAACACTTCTATATTTTGAGCTGATAGCTCCTTATAAGCTCTTTCTGCAAGCTCCGTACATTTACTGTCATGAATATTTAAATTAATTAAAGAAACCTTGAAAGGAGCAACGCTAGAAGGCCATATAATACCTTTCTCATCACAATTTGCTTCTATAATAGCTGCAACTAATCTTGAAATACCTATACCATAAGAACTCATTTCTACAGGAGTTAGTTTACCATGCTCGTCATTAATAAGAGCATTCATATTAACCGAATATTTTGAGCCAATATAAAAAATATGCCCAACTTCTATCCCCTTACTACTCGTTATTTCTTGTTCAGATATAGGCAATTTATTTACATCATGTTTTTCCTCAGATGCTGCATACCAGCTTTTAATTTCCTCTACATCGATATCAGGATTATCTTTGAATATCTTAAATCTCTTATCATAATAAAGAGTGCTTTCACCGGTCTCAGCAATAATATGAAATTCATTGCTTAAATTTCCGCCGATCGGACCGTTATCGGCAATAACAGGAATAGCAAACACGCCTAAATCCCGGAAAGTATTAATATAAGTCTTAAACATTTGATTATAGGTCTTAACGGCATTTTCTTCGTTTATATCAAAAGAATAAGCATCTTTCATTAAAAACTCCCGTCCTCTCATAACACCAAAACGAGGTCTAATTTCATCACGAAATTTCCATTGAATATGATAAAGATTTTTTGGCAAATCCTTATATGACTTAATATTATGACGAAAAATATCTGTAATCATATCCTCATTAGTCGGCCCGAATAGTAAAGTATTATCGTGACGATCTTGAAATTTTAACATTTCCTTACCGTAATTCTCAAAACGCCCCGATTCCATCCATAAATGTGCCGGCTGAATGCAAGGCATTAGAACTTCCAAAGCTCCTGCTTTATTCATATTTGAGCGTACTATATTCTCGATATTCTTCAATATTTTTAGACCGAGTGGAAGCCATGTATATATACCGGCAGCTTGCTGCCTAATCATTCCACTTCTAAGCATTAATTTATGTGAAGTTATTTGAGCTTCACTTGGTTCTTCCTTTAAAACAGGTAAAAAATATTTTGATAATAACATAGAATTTTTTTAGTTTAATATATACGTATATTTTGTAGTTCTATGTCATGCCCACGAAAGCAGGAATGACATTATATTATACTTATATACTTATCTTGTAGCAGTCAGGTTCAGAAATTCATGGCGATACTTTTGTTGTTCGGCAAATATACCCGTATAATGCATAGTGTTCATAATGCTGTTATCTTGTATCACACCACGTATAGACATACAACTATGCAAGGCAGAAATCCTAACTGCTACGCCGAGTGGTTTTAAATTATCTTGTACACTTTCAGCAATTTGTACTGTCATTTTTTCTTGAATTTGTAGCCTTCTAGCAAAAACATTTACTATGCGTGCTAGCTTACTTATGCCAATAATACAATTATCAGGAATATAAGATATATGTACTGTACCATTAAAAGGTAACATATGATGTTCGCAGAAAGAGGTAAATCTTATGCCGTCCAGTGAGATAAAATCCTGAAAATTACAAGTATCATAAAATTTTGTACTTAATATTTCAGCTACATCTTTTTCATAACCGGAAAATATTTCCATATAGCTATTAATTACCCTATCAGGGGTTTTAAGTAGCCCTTCTCTATTTGGATCTTCACCAATAAATTTTAATAACGTTCTTACGGCTTCTTTAGCTTCTTCTCTAGACGGTTTTTCAAGTTTCATAAGCTTGTTTGTTTTTAAAAACATTGTTTTACCATAAAAATACACAAACATCAAGCCGCCTACTATGGCAATGAGAGCCATCCTACCCATTATTAAATAGCTTAGCAGATAACGGCATTACACTATTTGGATCTTTGCATAATCCTGTAACCACCGGCAAGTGCTAGCCTAATATGTGCAGAACCTGCAACCCCATAGGTTAGGAGGTAGATGTTATTTATTATGTAATTCCCGTGAGCTTGTAGTGGAAGCTCTGTGTCTAGATACCATAGTCAAGCCACGGTATGACATTGATAAGAGCCATTCAAACCCCATACCAACCAAACATAAAATATAAGCAATACCACCTAGATATTGCATATGATTTGTATAAAATTTTTTAAATGCTCCGTCAATAATGTCATAAGATATGTGACCGAAAATAATAAGAATACCAAAAATAAAATTTAAATAAAGTAAGAACAAATAGAATGTTTGAAATTTTAATTCTCTACCTATTAGCTCTTTAAATAAAATAACCAAGATAAATATTAATATTTGAGTATATATAAATTGTAGTAAATAACCTCCGCTCCAAAAAAGTAATTCATAATAAAATTCTATCTCAATTGGAATAATTTGGATTATGTTTTGCAAACTATTATAAGACCAACAAAAACAAACACAACTTAAGATAAACATTATAATAGTCGATAATATGGTAAAATTAACTAGACTACTTAAGTTCGTCCAATCAAAGAAATATAAAATATTTATAGCGTATAATAGCAGCGTAACGCCAAATAAGCTTAACCCTAAAATAAATACGATATTTTCAAGCATCGGTATATAATTATGCATGACCGGATTATGTCCTGCTATAGGAGAAACGGCTATAAGAATCGTGCTTAAGAAAGCAAGTTTAGGGTAGATGTTTGGGTTCAGTACAACTATGTCATTCCCACGAAAGCGAGAATCTAGTATATTTTTTCTAGATTCTCGCTTTCGTGGGAATGACAAAGACCAAATACTAGCAGTGATAGATAATAACCAAATCAATACCGACACATTAACATAAATCATTAAAGCCGATTTGAAAATATGAGGATTTGGGAAAAAACTTGATAATTGCGGGGTATGTAATATCACTAAAATAATTGAATATAAACTGGCAAACCCTAAGGATAAAACACCAAGTTTAAGCCAAGAGTTAGTTAAGCTATTATTTCGTAATTGAGTAATAGAATTCATGATTATAGCAAAATATTAAACAACTATAACAAATATCTCACCATATGATAGAGAATCAATATTTTTTATTTACTTTTATTTACTTTAAAAATTAACATAAGTTATTAATAAGTTAATTAAGAGTTAATAGTTAGATATGACTAACCACCTACGTATTGGCATCGGTATTTTAATCTTTAATAATAGAAATGAAATTTTTTATTATTATTAGGTAAACGTATTAATTCTCATGGCGAGTCTAGCTATGCACCTGCGGGTAGGGCTTTATGATTTGGGGAAACATTTGAAGAATATGGATTTAGACGAAACAAATCTAATCATTGAAAACCCAAAGTTTATAGCTGTGACCTAACGACATCTTTGAAAAAGAACAAAAGCATGATGTCTTGATTTTCTTCAAAGCTCATTGTTTAAATAAACATGAATTATAGAATCTAGAAACTCATAATAAGGTAGAAATATGGCAGTGGTTTGCTCTTAATAATTTACACTATAACCTTTTGCTGCCTCTAAAAAAACTGATTGAGAAAAATGTCATTTATAAAAGAAATTATTGATTAACTGAACTTCTCAGATTTTTAAAAAAATTAGTAGCTGCAATTTGAGCGATATTTTTTCTTTTTCTACTTCAGCAACAGTAGATTTTTTAACAAAACTATCCTGTATTTCTTGTTCTTCTTCTATCAAATTTGTATTTTTTCATAATCAAATCTTAGTTTAGCAATATCATTCTAACTTAGCAATATTGATAAATGATCATCTTATTTAAATAATATAAATTTTATTGTTATAGGGATTTAGTGGTGGGTTTGAGAAGACTTGAACTTCCGACCTCACGCTTATCAGGCGTGTGCTCTAACCACCTGAGCTACAAACCCACAATTCAAGAATATCATGGATGTGGTGAGCTCGCCGGGATTCGAACCCGGGACCCTTTGATTAAAAGTCAAATGCTCTACCGACTGAGCTACGAGCTCTTCAATATAAATATATTCAAAAATTATGTTTTACTTTATCGCTGAAAAAGGCTAATCTGTCAACAATTATTTTATCATGACTAATCTAAATATGGATAATTTGAGAACTCTAAGTCATTGCAAGGAAATTTACACTAGTAAATTGACGCAGCAATCTAGTTAATATTTTTTATTTTTTTCTGGATTTCCACAATCCTTTTAGTTACTTGCAATAACGATATTTATTTAATTAAATGTAGTAAATGTATGAAGCATTCAGATGTTGCTGTAATTATTCCATCAAGGTTAAGTTCCACTAGGCTCAAACAAAAACCTTTACAGCTTATAGGTTCTATAACTTTAATAGAGAGAGTATTTAAACAAGTAAGTCAGGCTAACCTTGAACATACATACGTTACAACTGACTCAGAAGAGATAGCAAAAATTATTAAAAAAGTCGGAGGGAAAGTAATATTCACGAATAGTAATATTCCAACTGGTACTGATCGTACTTATGAAGCTTTTAAATTAATTCCAAATAATCAAAATATTAATTACATAGTTAACGTACAGGGAGATATGCCGTTCATTGAACCTAGCTCTATTTTAAAAATTATAGAATATTTAAAAAACAGCGAATATGATATTGTTACACCGGTAGTAAAAGTAGATAAGGAATCAGTGGAAGCTGCTAGTAATGTTACCGTAGCCGTTAACTCGGCGGGGAAAGCATTGTATTTTTCGCGTAGTCTTATTCCAAATGGTGCAGAAGAATTTTTATATCATGTAGGCATCTATGGTTTTTGCAAAAGTGCTTTAGAAAAATTTATATCTATTAAGCCTACTTTTCTAGAAAAAACAGAACGTTTAGAACAACTACGTATTCTTGAAAACAATATAGCTATAGGCACATGTCTAGTTAATAATGTTCCTATTTCCGTGGATACGGAAGAAGATTTACAAAAAGCAATAAAATTTTATGAAAATATTAGTAAACTATGACACAAATAGTGAATTAATACACCATGCAATAAATATTGAATATAAAAAGCAAAAGCCAGCTTCCACCTTTAATTATATAAATAATATTTTGAAATCGGGATTTAGAACCGCTTCAAATTCCAATTTCTACAACTTAAATCAATAGCAAATTACCTATAGTAATTTTGCTATTAGCAATAAACCAGGTTTGTAATAAATAACGATATTGATTTATGGTAAGTATCATTTTTGTTAACGGTGGCATTGTTTCATCACTCGGTAAAAGGTCTAACCGCTGTATCTCTTGCTATATGCTATTGCAAGCAAAAGGTTTTAGAGTAAGTGTACGAAAACTAGACCATTATCTTAATGTAGAACGGAGAAGTATATGTCGGATGACGGAGCAAAAACCGATCTAGAGCTTGGACACTATCAACGTTTTACCAGAGTTTCAGCATACAAATTTGATAGCATCACAACAAGTACTATATATTCAAGATTACTTCAAGATGAACCTTTACGAAATTACACCGGCGTTACCATTCAAGTCATCCCGCATGTTACGAATATAATAAAAGATTTTTCAAACACCAAGGATTTGGATTTTGTTATTTACGAAATAGGTGGTACAGTCCGGCAATATTAAAGGTGTACTGTTTTTTGAAGCTATAAGGCAAATCGGTAACAAATTAAAAAGTGAGCATTGTTTATTTATTCATTTAATATTATTACCGTATGTTAAAAGCGCTTGTGAACTATAAAAACAAAACCTTACCCAACACTCAGTTAAAGGATTATGTGCTATAAGGTATTGCACCTAATATATCGTGTGTCGTGTAGAACATAACATTTCAAAACATAAAATAGATAAAATAGCTTTATTTTGTAATTATAGAGTCTGAGTATGTTAATAGATCAAAAAATATATATTTAGTATCGATTACATATCACAAGTCAGATCTTAACAATAAAGTATTAAAATTTTTTAATCTTAATATTACAACGTCTAAATTAGATAAATGGCATGATATAATTGATAGACTAAAAGATTCTAGCTCTAAGATCGCTATTAATAACTAACATATCATAAATTAAAAGACGTTTATAAATCAGTAATCGAAGCACTGTACCGTGCCGGTATTTATTACAAATACAAAATTGATTTAGTATCGATAAACATCGAAAATCTAACCGAAGAGAATATTAATAAAAAATTATTAGGTATAGACAAACATTTTAGTCCCTGGAGGAGTTGGAGAGCGGGCCACTGAAGAAAAAATTATAGCAATAAAATATGCTCGTACTAATAATATTCTTTTGTAGAATATATTTCGGTATGCCACTTGCGACGATTGAAATAGCTCATAATTTAATTGGTATTACTGTATCAGAAGAGTTTAAAATAGCAGGCACAAAGATTATTGAAAAAATATGTAAGAATGATGCAAATTTAATAAACTCAAAAATAACAATTAATGTAAAACAGACTATACGTCTCGGCTCTTATCCTTGTAGTTTGATCGCGAGTACCATTGCAGCTAATGCTTATAAAAGCCTTGAAATAAATGAACAACATCATCATAGATACAAATTATAATTAATGAATTGCAAAATTTTTTTGAAAAAACGGGATAAAATTTAGCGGTTTTGTAAAGATGAAGAGATTATAGAAATAATTGAACTACTATCACTGCACTGGTTTATAGGAGTACAATTTCATCAAGACTTTAAATCTAAACTTTTTGAAGCTCATCCTTTATTTACTGAGTTTGTTAAGGATACAATTGAGTATAATAAATATGCAAAAAGTAATCAACAATATAGAGTACTATAAAAAACCTTGACATAATTTTTGTTATAGTTTAGGTTGCATAAAAATAAGCTCATGTGTAAATTAATGGATGCCTTAGATTCGAACTTCACAATTTGGAACAAAGCTAGAAACAGTAAATATAGGCATATAGTATGGCCGATTAGATCGTATGAATTAACCAAATTCATTCCAATGGCTTTATTAATGTTTTTTATTCTACTTAATCAAAACTTAGTTCGTAGCATTAAAGACAGTTTTGTTGTTACCTTAATTAGCTCAGAAGTATTGAGTTTTATCAAACTTTGGGGTGAAATGCCTATGGGCGTTTTATTTGTTATTCTTTACTCTAAACTTTGTAATCTTATGACAACAGAGCACGTTTTTAGAATAATTACTGGTACTTTTTTATTTTTCTTCACAATTTTTGGTTTTATTTTATTTCCGCATAGAGATTTTTTTCATCCCGATCCGGAATTAGTCAAACATTATATAATCATTCTTCCTCATTTAAAATGGTTTTTAATCATGTGGGGGCAGTGGAGTTTAGTATTATTTTATATTATGGGAGAGTTGTGGCCGGTTATAGTATTTACCCTTTTATATTGGCAGCTTGCGAATAAAATTACTAAAGTTGAAGAAGCACCAAGATTTTATTCGTTTTTTACTTTATTCGGACAAACTAATTTACTTATCTCAGGAACCGTAATTATTTATTTTGCTAAGAGCAATCATTTCTTACTTCCTTTATTTTCCCATCTAAACGATACAAATGAGATTCTTTTAAAATCATTTATTACAGTTATTTTAATATCAGGATTAATTTGTTTAGCTCTTCATAAATTTATTGATAAATCAGTGGTAGAAGCTGACAAAAATGTTAAATTTAAAAATCAAAGAACGGATATACTAAAATTAAGCTTAGTCGAAAGTGCAAAAGTAATATTCACTTCTAGATATCTTGGTTTTATTTATCTTATTGTAATGTCTTATTCTATAAGTATTAGTCTAATAGAAGGATTATGGATGTCAAAAGTAAAACAACTCTATCCTGCTACAAAAGATTTTATATCTTATCACGGTGAAGTATTGTTTTGGACGGGAGTAATCACGTTAGTTAGTGCATTTTTAGGAAGTAGTTTAATTAGAATATGCGGCTGGTTTTGGGGAGCTATCATAACACCGATTATGATGTTTGGAGCAGGCGTTATGTTTTTTTCATTTACAGTTTTTGAAAATCACCTAGTAAATGTTGCAAATACTCTTGGTTATAGTTCACCGCTTGTCATTATAGTTTTTATCGGCGGACTTTGGCATGTACTTTCTAAATCCGTCAAATATTCACTTTTCGATGCTACTAAAGAAATGGTATATATTCCACTCGATAGTGAAATAAAGACCAAAGGTAAAGCTGCTGTTGATGTTATGGGTACTAAAATCGGCAAATCAATAGGTGCTATTATTCAATTCATATCCTTTAGTATTTTTCCGCATGCCGTGCATAACGACATAACCGGTTTATTGATGTTTAGCTTTATTATCGTATGTTTATTATGGCTATACAGTGTGAAAGTGTTATCGAAACACTATAATAATCTCATTAAACGCTAAAACTTTTTTAAAATAATATCCTTTCAAAAAATCTTTTCTCTCATAAAGTTTTATAAGTATAGTAAATAGGTATATTAATATTGTAGAGGGAGTAATGAAAAAAAATCCAAAAATCTCATTAATAGGTAGCGGTAACATAGGTGGTACGCTTGCTCACTTAATTAGCATTAAAGAACTCGGTGATATCGTGTTATTTGACGTGGCTGAAGGAGTGCCGCAAGGAAAAGCACTTGATCTTATGCAAGCCGGGACGATGTTAGGCTCTGATATAAAAATAAAAGGAAGTAACAACTATAAAGATATTGAAGGGTCTGATGCAATAATTATTACTGCCGGTTTACCAAGAAAACCAGGAATGAGTAGAGACGATCTCATTAGCGTTAATACCAAAATCATGAAAGACGTAGCACAAAATATAAAAAAATATGCTCCGAGTGCTTTTGTAATAGTAATTACTAATCCTCTTGATGTTATGGTATATGTCATACTTAAAGAAAGCGGGTTACCTCATAATAAAGTAATCGGTATGGCAGGGGTACTTGACTCATCAAGATTTAATCTTTTTCTTGCCGAAGAGTTTAAAGTTTCAGTAAACAGTGTTAATAGTATAGTTCTCGGTGGTCATGGTGAGGCAATGGTACCTCTTGCTAGGTATTCCACAGTATCAGGTATACCGATACCTGACTTGATAAAAATGGGCTTATCAAGTAATGAAAATATTGAAAAAATAATTGATCGTACTAGAAACGGCGGTGGTGAGATTGTGGCATTACTTAAAACAGGTTCTGCGTATTATGCCCCCGCAACCTCAGCAATAGAAATGCTTGAATCATATTTAAAAGATAAACGTCAAATTCTCACTTGTGCTGCTTATTTACAAGGCGAGTACGGCATACATGATTTATATGTCGGAGTGCCTATTATTATTGGTACAGAAGGCGTCCTAAATGTAATAGAACTACAGTTAACTAAAGAAGAAAAAGCATTATTTGACAAATCGGTCGAGGGAGTTAGAAAACTAATTGAGATGGTGAAATAAATGATAAGATTATATTTTTTTAATTGCAGCACAAATGTAACAAAATTTAAAATATTGAATTAATATTAATTATTAGTATTATTAGTTTAACATAAATGCAGTTTAGTTTATTTTTATTATTAGAGAAAAATTATGAAACGCAAAAATGAATGAGACCAGCTAATAAGAAATCTTTATTTAATAAAAAATACTAATTTAAGTAATCTTTTAGAAAAAGATAAACTAGCTATAACACAATAACTAATTTTATAGAAGCTCTAATAAATAAAATAGACCCTAGAAAACCAGGACCGTATATTTCTCAGCAACAAGCTAATTTCAAAGTAGCAAATGATAAAAGTATACAAGGTGCTAAGAAAGAAATTTATTTAAAAAACCTACCTATTAGTATTGGTAAAGTTGAAGGCTTTAAGGAAAATGCAAAAGGTATAAAAACAAAGGCTCAACTCAAAGTACTGATATCCCCCTCAGATTTTTTAGAATTATTAAGACTAAGTAATTCATTACCGGTCACTAATGAGCAAAACCTAAAAATAAACGGTAATATTAATCTATTGCAATTGATGAAGAAATTGTTCAGAAAGTAAGGAAAAAAAGCTTAAAGATACACAAGTACTTACCTCACAAAAAAACGAGCAAGCTATAACACACGGTCAACAAAAAGTAGAGCTTAACCTTAAAGAGAAATAATAAAGTTAAGAGAAGAAGTGCAAGAAACAATCAAAAATCCGACTAAGAACGAAGAATTTAATAAGACATCAAAAGAAATTTTAGATTTGATTAATAATATCAACTCTAATCAACCATCTAGATTGCAGGCAACTAGAAATAAAATCCTTAGTGCTGGAGGAAGTCCAAATACTAAAAATACCAAAATAAATGAATTTTTTCTTGAACAACACGAATGGGATAAATTTTAAGAATTAATAGAAAGATTACAAAAAAAAGAGCCTAGAGAAAAATTAGATGAAATGACAAATTTTGATGATGGGATTAATTCATTAGATAAAAATATCATTCTAGAATCAATGCAAACGACACAAAAAGTGTAACAAGCTTCCAATCAAACAGTACAAGAGATTATAAGAAGTAAATTTTTATACCTTGATAATACTTAGAATTTTTCAAACGGTTTACAAAATTTATTCGAGAAATTCAAAAATAAAGAAGAAAAAGGAGGAAAAGAATTTATAGAAGCTGCTAAGAATATACTTAGCAGAAGTATCTCAGTAAATCAAAATTACTTCCGTAATACAGATAAATTCAAGCGAATTAGATTTGCAATATAAGATGTTGCTAATAGATCATGCAGATAATATCTCGCAAAATATAAAGGAGACACTAGTCTTATATGCCGGGAGTAATAACAATAACAAGATTGATATATTATCTGAAGAATTAGCAAAGAAATTTAAAAATATATCAAATTTAATCAAACAAAATGAATCGGTACTACAAAGAGGAACAGGTAAATATTCTCCTGCTTTAAAAACTATACTGGAAGCTGCTATACCTAGTTGTCACCAGCAATAAGTACATTCCTCAACAGAACTTTTTACAAAACTATAAAATGCATTTAATGAACTAGAACAATTCACTAATAAAACATTAATAGATGCCGGCAAAGCTTATAAACAATAGACAAATATTAATTCTAAATCTCATACCGTTTCTAGCTCTTCTTCTATTGATTTGGAAATATCAAGTGCAATACAAGGAGAATTGTCTACCACATTTGGAAAAAGCAGCTCTACTAATTTAATTGAAGCTCTTGATTTAGCACAACCACAAATTTTATCAAATTCAAATACAGCAAAAGATAAGTTAACAGCAACAAAAGAACTACAAAAATTGATTCAACAGAAAGAAGTAAAAAATGAAAAGCTTACTCATTATCTATAAGAAGAAATAGATAATATTTATAAGACAATAGGTATACTTGAAGAAATTAAGGAACATGAAAAGAGTGAAAATTTATGTGATCCTCGCATGTTAAATAAAAATTATTATAAGCTAACTGATCTACATGAGGAACATAGAACACATACTTTACGAGACGACACAAGTTTAGATATAAGGGATATAACTATTTAAAATGGGATGATGAGTGCATGCCATTTCCTATCCAAAAATCTTATGGTGCTGGAAATGTTTTAGGTAGGTTAAAAGAGGCTGTAGATGATTATATATCTGAGCTACAAAATGAAAAGCTATCTAAAGAAAAGAAACGTCTCCGAAACAGGTTAATATAGACATGTATTACCTAAAATACGTAACTTATTTAATGATGAACTTTCTAAAACATCTCCAAAGCATATTTGGCAATCAACCCAAGATCAACCTAAAATATCTACAGGAGCAGTTACCGGTGTAAAAGATATAATAGCAAGATTTGAAAAAGGCTCTAATAGCAAAATAACAAGATACTGGACATCAACCCAGAGGCATGGGATAAATTAATTGGGAAGAAGAAAAACAGAAAGGTAGAAGGAAAGAGCATGAACTAATAAGACCTCGTACAAAATTTGTAATAGAACATTTCTAATCATACTCAATCTAAAGATAATGCACCTAAAAAACAAATTAAGACTTATATAGAAGTGAGTGAAGATATAAATATAAAAGAAAATAATACAAAAAACTTAAAAGATAAATTTGAAAAATCAGCAAAAGAAGCGAAACAAATTGGCACACAGGCACAGCAAAGATCTAAGTTTTTAAGTAATTCTAGCATAAAACCTACAGTTCAGAATAAAAACGGAAGAATTATCTAATCTTTATTGAATAGCGGATTATATGATAATGCGCTATTTGCGTTTACATAAAACTAATACTGTACTAATTAATATCATAAGCAAAAATATGATAAAACTTAAAGTTAGAGGTAGCGACTTAAAGTTTTTCCACAACAACATACTAAAGAAAGGAGTACTTGAGGATAGAATAATACCTCCAAGAGAATGTGATAGACTATAAAGTCTCATTTTAACATTAGTCTTAAACAGGGATTGAATAATAATTTGTAGCGGTACTGCATAAAATGCTGCAAGCCCTATTAATATAACAGGACAGAGCAGATTAAATATTTTTTTGTATAACATTATTTGCATCCATAAAGCAACAATAATGCTAGCAAATAAAGCCCATATAATCTGTTTTAAAGGGTTTATTTTATCGGCAAGTAGTCCTGCAAATAATGCAGATATCCCATAGGTAGTAGTAAGAGCTATATTCATAAACCTTATTTCAGGATGATTTATAAAAGTTATTTTGGCTAAAAAAACTCCCAAGAAAATTACTAAAAAGTGATACATGCCTCCAATAGCACCATTTATTAGTAATGCTATTATAAAAGAGAATAAATTATCTTTTATAATTTTTATTTGCTGCATACAGCTAAATTCAAAAAGCTTAAGACAAGATGAATTTAAGGACGAGTCTACACAATGTGCATTAGTACGTGAATACCGAGGAGTTCCACAAAATGCACTTGTATCAAACTTTTTGAATGACACTGAATTTTTATAATATAAAAATTCAATACTTTCTTTAAAAAAATTTTTCATCAAAATAGCAAATAAACCGAATATTGCACCGATAAAGAAATTAAAACGCCATAAATACTCGATACTAGAATTACTAGCGTAATAATAAGCTATAGACGCAAGTAATGCACCTATTTGACCACAACATGAAACTATCCCTATGTTTAAATTTTTTCGGTTATATCCTGTTTTTTCAGCTACATAAACCTTTATTCCATCAATTTCTCCAGCAAGACTTACTAAAAAAACCATTCGGCACAATGTTAGTATTACTGTAGCAAAAATCCCTATCATCTCAAAGGAAGGGGTAATAGCAATTAATCCGGTAGAAATGCTACTTATGAACATCGATATCTTAATAGATTTAGTACGCCCGTATTTATCTCCGATAAATCCAAAAATTAAAGACCCTAAAGGTCGTACTATAACGGCTGCACTAAGAACTGCAAAAAAACCGAGTAGTTGTTTATCATGCTCTATACTAGGCAAAAAATTTTGCGCAAGTATACTAGCTGATAAACTGAACAGAGCATAATCATAATAACGAATAATTGTTGTAAAAAATGCAACTAAAAAAGCTGAATTAGACATATAATATTTTATTTTGGTGACAACA
Organism: Rickettsia canadensis str. McKiel; assembly: GCF_000014345.1. Taxonomy (NCBI): domain Bacteria; kingdom Pseudomonadati; phylum Pseudomonadota; class Alphaproteobacteria; order Rickettsiales; family Rickettsiaceae; genus Rickettsia; species Rickettsia canadensis. The sequence goes on from NC_009879.1 coordinate 737,494, forward strand.
TCATATGACACCAACTATTTAGTTTCAATATAAAAATCTTTTATTGATTTTACTACTGTAGTTTTAATTATAATTCAGTATCATCTAGCTGCTTGACCACGGTATACACAAAAAACAACCGAAGGTACTAATAATTTTAGTATTTTTAAATCCCACTACAAGCTCAACTTTATTGCATGGATCGGTAAATGCTCTCTTTATATGGCATGTAGAAATGACATATTTAAAGAGCCCATGAATTCTTGAAAAAAATATAACCTTTTTAAAACCCTAGGATAATAATTATACTCCTCTGCTTATAGACTCTATTTTTTTCTTTGTACCTTTTAAAGCTTTTGCTAGTTCTTCTCTATGCTTATCCCATCTTGAATGCATTTGTTTACCAATATCTTCTGCCTCTTTTGTTATAGTCTTTGGAATTAGGTGGATGTGGGAGATAAGTTTTACCGCTGCTAATGCTCCTTGTTGCTATAAATCTACAGCTGTCGGTTCTCCTTTTGTAGGAGTTAAGGTTTATTTTTATTATCAATTTCTCTATCTGAAGCACTATTAATACTACTATATATTTGACCTCTTACAAAATTTTATACTTATAATAAAGAGTTAAACCTCTTTTATAGCCTCAACACAAGCAAAAGTAGCTATTTTTAGTATCTCATTAGCTGTTGCTGTAGCTTGAAGTATTTGAACGGGTTTTTCAAACCCGTTTGTTATAGGACCTATAAAGCTATTTGATGAAAATTCTTGTAATAATTCAGTAGAAATAGCAGCAGAATTTAAACTGGGCATAATTAATACATTCGCAGTTCCCGATAATCTACAAAATTTATATAATTTACGTAACTCACTATCTAAAGCCACTTTAACCGACATCTCACCGTCATATTCAAAATCTATTTTCATGCCGTTAAGCTCTTTTTTCTCTTCACTAAAATTATCAAGTATATTTATGGCTTCACGTATACGATCAGTTTTTTCTTTAGAAGAATTGCCAAATGTTGAAAAAGAAAGAAGTGCGACTCTTGGAGTAATACCCATATTTTTAGCAATTTCTGCCATTTGGGTTGTTATTTGTGCCAATTCCCAACTACTGGGATATTCTGTAATACAATTATCAGCAATAATAATATTATTGTCTTTAGCAATCATAATTGAATAGCCTAATATTCTACGATTAGGTTTTGGTGAAATAACTTGCATAATATCTTCTAAACTATCGATATAACTTTTCGTAACACCAGTTAAAAGAGCGTCACCATCACCACATGCCACCATACAACCAGCAAAAATATTCTTATTTGTTTTAACTAACTTCGCACAATCGTGATACAAATATCCCCTACGTTGTAACCTTTTATATAAATAATCAGTATATTTCTCCAGACTATCGCTCAGAGCCGCATTCATTATTTGAATTCCGTCTAAACTAATATCTTGACCTAGCTTTTTTAGTGTAGCTTCAATTCGCTCAGCACGGCCAATTATAACAGGATGACCATATTTCTCATCTCGCATCATAAGAGCGGCAGAAATTACTTCCTCTTCTTCCCCTTCAGCAAAAACAATCCTTTTAAGTGGTGCATTATGAATTTTTTCAGATAAAAAATTTATATAGTGAGCAGTAGGGTTAAATCTACTACCTAATTCTTTTTTATATTTACCAATATTAAAATCTTTAATTCTAGCCACACCACTTTCTATTGCAGCAACAGCAACCGCCGCTGCTACTACGGTCATTAAACGAGGATCAAACGGTACGGGAATAATATACTCTTTACCAAAAACCATCTTCCCTGAGTAAGCTTTATATACCTCTTCAGGTACAGGCTTACGAGCAAGTTCTGCTATAGCTTTAGCAGCAGCTATTTTCATTTCCGTATTAATAGTCTTAGCTCTTACATCTAACGCTCCTCTAAAAATATAAGGAAATCCCATAACATTGTTAATCTGATTATTATAATCAGATCGCCCTGTTGCTATAATCGCATCATCCCGCACAAACTTTATCTCTTCTGGAGTAATTTCCGGATCAGGGTTAGCCATAGCAAAAATAATCGGATTATTTGCCATTTTGCTAACCATCTCTTTAGTTACCGCCCCTTTTACCGATAACCCTATAAATACGTCTGAGTTATTTAAGCTTTCCTCTAAAGTTCTAAACTTAGTATCGCTTGCATATAGCTCTTTCCATTTATTCATACCTTGAGTACGTCCTTTATAAATAACACCTTTAGTATCACATAAAATAATCTTTGATTTATCGGCTCCAAGAGCAATTAATAAATCAATGCAAGCAATAGCCGCAGCACCTGCTCCGTTAACTATAATTTTTAGATCTTCAAGCTTACGATTAGTAAGATACGCAGCATTTATTAGGCCTGCTGCAGTAATAATTGCCGTTCCGTGCTGATCATCATGCAATACCGGTATATCCATTAAAGACTTTAACCTTTCTTCTATAATAAAACACTCTGGAGCTTTAATATCTTCAAGGTTGATACCACCGAAACTATAACCAAGATATTTCACAGCATTAATAAATTCTTCAGGTTCTTCAGTATTAATCTCTAAATCAATTGCATCAATATCGGCAAATTTTTTGAATAATACAGCTTTGCCTTCCATCACGGGTTTTGAAGCAGCCGCTCCTAAATTACCAAGTCCGAGTACGGCAGTACCGTTAGAGATCACAGCCACTAAATTACCACGAGCAGTATATTTATATACTTCCTCTAGATTTTTAGCAATTTCAAGGCAAGGAGCAGCAACACCAGGTGAATAAGCAAGTGATAAATCTTGCTGAGTAACTAAAGACTTTGTTGTAGAAATAGCGATCTTACCAGGTTTATCTTTTTTATGATACTCAAGTGCTTCAGCATAATTTATTTTATTCATTTCATCCATTTTAGAAATTCCTATTTTATTGTTATTCTTGTGTCATACTGCGTCTTGATCGCAGTATCTTAGGATTATGTCCTAAGAACACGTGCTCAAAGTCGCTGGACAACATTACTACATTCTTGACCCTATTATATACATAATAATTGATATAGTAATCACCGAGAAAAAAGTAGTAAATGTTATAATCGCCGCCATAGAATCAGGATCACCATCAAGCTGACGTGATAAAACATATGCGGTACTTGCACATGGAAGACAACTATATAATATTCCTACCGATCTATCTAGTCCATCAATTGACATTAACCATAGTACTATTACACTAACTAGAGGAAATGCAACTAATTTAATAAAACTTGTAAACAGTACATTATGTAAAAGCTCTTGTCTAATAGTAAAATTAAGCCCTGCCCCAACATTTAACATACCAATAGCTAAAGCGGCATTAGATAAGCTATCTAACGTTTTCTTCAGCCCCAAATGTAATTCAAGATTTGAGTAATTAAAAATAAATCCTACTAAACTTGCGATAATTAACGGATTACGCACAATTAATTTCATCATTAAAACAAAACTAGTTCTAATAGTATTAGTAACAGATTTATTAGGTATATAATAAGCAAAAATCATTACCGATAAAATATTGGTAAAAATAATCATATAAGAAGAAATAACGGCAACAACGGAAAGCCCACTAAAACCAAGTAATGGACTACTCACTCCAAAAAAAATGTAGCTATTATAACGAATCGAACCTTGAAAAATGGAAGTAAATTGGACTTTATCTATGTTATATTTTTTTTGGTAAATTATAAGACCGAGTGATACAAGAATAGTGGATATAATAAGAGCCACTACTAACTTAATTATGGAGGCAACACTTAAGTCGGCAGTAGATACGTAATTAAAAAGCATAGCAGGAAATAGTACAAAATATGATAATTTTTCAATACCACGCCAAAATTCTTCTGAAGTTAACCATTTATTTTTAATTATACTACCAAGCAGTATAATTAAAAAAATAGGTAACGTACTACAAAAAATTTCATTCATTTGTTTTCGTTGTCATACCAGTGTTCTATATGTCATTCCCGCTTTTGCGGGAATGACATAAAAACCCTATAACTTCCGTTCAATCAGCTTCTTCATTTCTTTTATACCATAAAGCTTTATAAAAGTCCCAAGTCTTGGACCTTCGTTTTGCCCAAGCAATATTTGATATAGATCCTTGAAGTAATCACGCAAATTTTCGTACCCTGCTTTCATTCCAATATCATATATTGATTTTTGTATTACTTCACCTTCTGTTTCTTCAGATATACTAGATAACATATCTAATATATCCCGTAAAATAACCTTATGCTTTTCAGAAGGGGTGTAATATGATTTATGTGCTTTAATAAAGTCATCATAATATCTTATAGCAAATTCTGCTAAGCGGTCAAGATAAGTAGTAGTATTTGGTGTTGCTTTAGGTGCATATTTGCTAATAAATCCCCAAAGTACTGATTTATCTGAAGGATTACACACGGAAGTAAGATTTAAAAGTAATGAATATGTAATGCCAAAAGTCTCAATTTTTGGAACATGTCCATGATGAATGTGATACACGGGATTTGCAAAACGCTTTGCCCGATCCTCTTCCAAATGATATTTCTGATTAAAAGTAATATATGCATCGACATTTTGAGGAATTACATCAAAAAACAAACGTTTAGCTCTAGTTGGATTTTGGTACATAAATAATGCCATACTTTCAACAGGAGCATATTTAAGCCAATCATCAACACTAATACTATTACCTTTTGATTTCGAGATTTTTTCACCATTCTCATCTAAGAATAACTCATAACATAGCTGCACCGGAGGTTTGCCTCCTAGGATACGACAAATTTCTGAATAAAGACGAGCATTTGCTAAATGATCTTTACCATACATTTCGTAATCGACTTTAAGAGCGGCCCAACGCATACCAAAATCTGGTTTCCATTGCAATTTACAATGCCCTCCTGTTACCGGTACTTCTATATAATTATTGTCCTCATCTTTATATGTTACGGTACCTCGCTTAGCATCCCATTTCTCTATAGGTACTTGTAGTACTTTACCTGTTTTCGGGCAAATAGGCATAAAAGGCGAATAAGTAGCTTTACGCTCTTCTCTAAAAGTCGGTAGCATCAACTCCATTATTTCATCATATTTTTCAAGCACCTTTAGTAGCATCTCATCAAACATACCCGCTTTATAACACTTAGTACTGCTATAAAATTCATACTCAAAGCCAAATTTATCAAGAAATGAGCGAAGCTTCGCATTCATATAAGCCCCGTAACTTTCATATTCACCAAACGGATCAAGAATAGAGGTCAGCGGCATATCCATATACTGTGCTAGCATTTCAGAATTTGGGATATTACTTGGTACTTTACGCAGTCCGTCCATATCATCGGAAAAACAGATTAATTTAGTCGGAATGCTTGACAATTGTTCAAACGCTTTCTGCACCATTACCATACGGGCATTCTCACCAAAAGTACCTATATGAGGTAAACCTGAAGGACCGTAACCCGTTTCAAATAATATATAACCTTTTTCAGGAGTTTTACCGTTTAAACTGTCTAATATCTTTTTAGCTTCAACAAAAGGCCAAGCGTTTGACTGAATAGCATCTTCCCAAATTTCCAACATTTTATTTTTCTTGCACTTTAATTAATAATCAGTGACAATATACTAAATTTATTTATTTGTAAAATATCACTTGAATTTTGTACGATTTTGAAGAATTTTGTATTATATTTTAAAAATTAAATGTGTTTATACTTTTTAATGACTCTGGCTTTCCACCTTCACGGAAATGACATTAAAAGCATAAAAATGACATAGAGGCTATCCAATTAAAACTTTTAAAACCCATGTTTATTAATACAACTATAAATTACATCAGAAAAGATAGTTATAAAGTGCTACATTTAGGGCTAATTGCCACTTCCGTAATAGTACTTGCTACTGCTTATATTGCTGAATATATATTCCATTACACCCCCTGCCCTTTATGCGTTTATGAAAGATTCCCATATCTAATACTAATCAAAATTTGTTTAACTGCTCTAATCATTAGAGAACTAAGCAAATACACTTTAATATTCATTTTCTTAACTATGCTTAGTTCCTGCATATTATCAACATATCATAGCTTCGTAGAACGAGGAATCATACAACCCAGCGCCCTTTGCTCATCAATGATCCGTATCCCAAAAGGTCTATCGATCCAGCATATCAAACAAATTTTCTACTCCCAGCCGATTACTTCCTGCACTAAACCCGCAATCAAAATCTTCAGTATTTCTATGACAGAGTATAATCTACTCTTAAATATCGGTCTTCTAATCTGTTTACTTCTTGTTTTGTTTTATCCAAAATCTCATAAATAGTTTAAATATTAATCATTAATCTGCAAAAATTAAAAATATTTAGGATGCTGCATAATTTGCAAGTTAACGGAATAAAGCATTAAAACTTGCAAGTATAGTATACCAGCTATAAGCCCATTAATGCCGGTATTCTGCTGCATACACTAACTATACTACCAATAATTCCGTCTGCTATTAAGGCAAATATTAATGCAGGAAATAATCCAAACGACATAGTGCGAGTAAACACCGCTACACCAAGTACATAATAAGTACCGTCTACGGTAAGATTGATCATTTTTATAATCCGATTATATTACATCCCTAAAATAAGCGACAACCTTATTAAGAGTTATTTAAGAACAGTAATAATAATACTCATATATTAACTCTGTAATTTCTTTATGAACAACAGAAAGTACTGAGAGATTTTCTTTAGTAAAAATTTCTTATTGTTACAAAGATTGCAAATTAATAAATAAAGTTAAATCTTTCCATAATTCCAAAAGGGATATTTTTCGGTTTTACTCACTGCAAGATCTTTTTCACCATTAAACCTACTTCTACGCCTATTTGCTTTTCTTACACTCCGACAGTAATAGTCGTCCCTACGGATCCTGCATTGGAAGCAATTATCGAAATACGACGTTTAAATACTTTTTGCTTTTAAATATTTAAATGATCTTTTAAAATTATAAAACTCTGCATATTTTCTAGAGCATTTTTTACAGCTACCGGCATATCATTTAAATTTTGTATCATTGTAAGATGCAATTCAACATTATTCTTTTCTGAGTATAATTTCAATTCTTCCACTGCAGGTATCACTTTTGCGCTACTACTATAAATTAACGATATTCTGTAAGAAAGACAACTTATTAATTGTATCAATGATTTTTATTTCATCGGTAATACCAGTAACTAAAGGTAGCTTTTATTATCAATCATAGCAGCAGTACAAACAATCGGTTTGTCCTTTTAATATGAGCAATTACAGTTTGGCTAGCTATCGTACCGATTGTGATTATTACATCAATATTTTGATCTTTTATTTGCTTTGTCACGGCAAGCAAAATATTAGAATCGGCATGAGCATTTTAAACTATAATTTCTGTATCTATGTCTTTTAGCACCTCTTTAATTCTTAATACTATTTGTGTCATTGCAGTATGTTCAAGCGAAACAATAACTGCCACTTTTTTGTGATCTGCATAAACTGCAGCTGTGATAAATAAAGCAAAAAGAAAAGAAGAAATTTTTTGGCAAATATTAGAGATAAACATTTAATATCCTATCATAAATTATAATTTAATAATCAAAATTCAAATTTGCATATAGCAAACCTATAAGCGTAAAGAACGAATTACATCAACGCCAATTTTGTATTAAACTATTAATCTTTAAAGATATCATAAATATTTTTAACTATAGAAATATAAAGTAAAGATAAAGAACCTATCTTCCTATGATTAGAAGCTAGTCAAGAAAGCTCTAACTTAATTTTGTATTTAAAGTACCATTTTAAGATTATGTCAATAACCAATAAATGGTATGCCTAAAAAAGTGGATTTGTTTTACACAACTCTTGAAAATACTTTACCATCATGAAGATGCTTTGTTGTATAAATTTGATGTCATTCACTCTTTCATAGAGTGTTGTTACACAGCTCGAAAATCGTCATTACGAGAAAAATTGTAAGTTTTGACGAAGCAATCCAGTACACAATGTTAACCTTTAGAATTTTTTAAATTATTTTTCTGGATTGCTACACTCCTTGCAGTCGCTTAGCCCATGACGATTTGGTAGCCATGCAACAAAGCCGATCAAATTATAGCTAGGATAACACTGAACAACTGATCCACACAAGTAAACCCATTACAGGAATAAAATTAATCACTTTTCAAGAACCATAAAATAAGACTTGCGTAATGAAAAAGAAATTTATTCCTAAAACTATGCATTTTCTGTTTGTTCTAATACCGTTTGCCCTAGTAATTGCGATAGAACATCTTGACTTGCTTCAGTCCAGCTTACTGGTGGTTCTTCACCTGTTAAACCAGTACCATAACGTGTATTAAACATTGAAGTAAAATGAGTAGTTTCTTGATTAAATTCTCCATTTAATTCTATCCCATAACCATAGTTTTTTAATGCTTCTTGTAAAGCCACTACTCTTGGACCTTCGTCCCCTTGCTTTACTACTACTTTACTTCTCTGTTCTTCAGTAGTCTCAATATATTGACCAAAACCTTTTTTTGCTAACTCTTGCCATGGAAAAAATTTACCGGGAGCAACATGTCTTTCTGTAACTTCACCAAGACCGACTAAATCATGTTTTAAATCTAAATCCGGATATCTTACTTTTATATCCTCAAGAAATTTGCATAATTGCTCTATTTGCTCTTCAGGAAAATCGCTTTTTGCATCATTAATAAGCATATTCCCAATACCAAACTTATTAACACCTACTTCTCCTTTCCAACTACTCTTACCCGCATAAAAAGCTTGATCTGTTAAATCATTATGATATTGATATTGCATCCCATTCTTATCAGTTATGTAATGAACACTTGCACCTCGTGTTTGTAGTATTTCAAGAGTAGAATTAACATTATCACTGACAGAATAAGTAATAACTACACAACTAGGTTTTACTCCTTCCGGTCTTGGAGACATATATTTCCCATTTGGACTATTTGTATTACTAATACCGTTATTTTCAATATCCTTACTTTTACTCATAAGCTTCCTTCAATATTATAGATTGTTAATGGTTTCAGAATTTACTAAACATTAATAATACTTTGGTAATGTTAAGTCAATAAAATATTAATTTACAAGGTATCGATACTGATCTAACAAATTCAATTATTATTTTTCTAATATTGGGATTTTGTACTCTAGTCAATGCTCTAGTTAATAATAAAAATTCTCTTTCTATAGTTCTTGATAATTCTTTATAAATATTGCACTTCTTCTTTAGCAATACTTATTTAAAAAATCACTTTCTATTTCTTTGCATAGATATTCAATTTTATTATTAGAAGTATTTTTATCGTCAGTTTTTAACTTTTCTTCTTCAGAACTATTAAAGAAATATTTTAAAGGTATACTTAAAACTTGTGCAGAAACATATAACCTACTTAATAGGTATATTACTTCAACCTTCTTCATATTTTTTAACTGGGAGAGCACTAATGTCTAAAGCTTACCCTAAATTCCTTTTGGCTAATACCTACAGCAAGGCGTTGTTCTGTTAAACGTACACTTGCTAGTTTGTCTAGCTAGAGGTTTTATTGAATGAATCATTTCATTTTAACCATAAGTTTTGATTATTAATGCTAAAACCATTTATTTATCGAGAATCAAAGCTAATAAATAATTAATTAAAAGTATAAAAACGATGAGTAATAGAATAGTAAAATTACCGAATTGTGAGAATATAGTAGGAGAGGTTAGTTTTTTAGGAATTAAACCTTGGATATAATTTATTTCATTTAGATTTAGTTTTTTTATTGTTCTACCAAAAGAATCTACTATAGCTGAAATACCGTTATTAGCTACTCTAATCATAGGTAAACCGTTTTCTACGGCTCTACTTCTACTAATATAAAAGTGCTGATATGGACCACTTGATTTACCATACCATGCATCATTTGTAACATTAATTATCACATCCGCAATTTCATTATTCGTCCGAACAAAATCAGAAAAAATTGATTCATAACAAATCAGGGGTTTAATTTTGAGATTGTATTTATTAAGATAAACAAGACCACCGTTGCCTTCTTTATAATCGATTAAACCATGAGTTAATTTTTTAAACGGTAATATTTTTTTTAATGGCATATATTCACCGAAAGGTACTAAATGTGATTTATGGTATTCAAATAATTTATGACCGTTTTTAGCAAGAGCATACATAGCTGAGTAAAGTTCAAACTCATCACCTTGTTTTTTATTATCTGCGATCCCTCCCGTTATCAAAATAGCATCTGTTGAATTTAACATTTTTAATAATTCTGATTTAACTTGCGGTACATCAAATGGCACTACTAACGCTGCTTCAGACCAAATAATTAAATCAGTAGGTTCTGAATTTTTTGATAAATTAATATGTAGCATTAAATTATGCCAACATTCTTCTTCATTCCATTTTGCTGTTTGAGCGATTGAAGGCTGTACTAATCGCACTTTTATATCAGTGAAATTTGTAGGATTATTACTTAGCCTTGCTGCTCCATAAATGACAATTACGGTTAATATTACGACTGAACTAGCTAATAATATTTTTAACTGAGTAAATTGCTTGCTAAATAAAGGATAAGCGGAAGTGGCAATATATATAACTATAAAACTAAACCCATATATCCCTATTATACTTAAAGGCTGTATTAAAATATCCGAAAATGAAAAAGCATAACCGATCAAATTCCAAGGAAGACCTGTAAAAATCCATGACCTTACCCACTCAAATAATACCCAACATAAACAGAATATAAATTGGTAATATTTATTATTTTTAGCGAAAAAACTAAGCGTACAACTTGCCGATATAAAGAAAGCTAAAACTATAGGTAGTCCAAATAAAGCAAAAGGAATTGCCCACCAAAAATCTGCAATATAAACGCTAACACCGATACTTATCCAATATATTCCACTTAAAAAATGCCCAAAACCGAATAAATAACCAAATTTTGCCGCTTCTTGCCAATTTTCAGATTTTTGCACTATGTAACATAGATAAGATAACGTTAATAATGCTGGTAAAAAGAAAGTCGGAGCAAAAACTAAACCGCTGAACATCCCAAATAAAAAGCAAATAATTTTAGATCTATACATTTATTTTATTATTTTAAATAAGTAAAATTTATTTACAAAATAATACATCATGCTATTATTTCAGCAAGTTTTTAATATAATGGTAAATAAATGACTACAGGGTTACTACACGGGAAAAAAGGCTTAATTACAGGTATTGCAAATAATATGTCAATATCATGGGCAATTGCACAGCTTGCTAAAAAACATGAGGCAGAGCTATGGTTTACTTATCAATCGGAAGTACTAGAAAAACGAGTGAAACCACTCGCTGAAGAAATAGGCTGTAATTTTGTTAGCAAACTTGATGTTACAAATCCAAAATCAATTAGTAATTTATTTGATGATATAAAAGAGAAATGGGGTAGTTTCGATTTCTTACTTCACGGAATGGCTTTTGCTGATAAAAATGCATTAAATGGACGTTATGTTGATACTAGCTTAGAAAATTTTCATAATTCTTTACATATATCATGTTACTCTCTTTTAGAACTCTCAAGGGCAGCAGAACCTTTAATGGATGACGGCGGGAGCATTGTGACCTTAACTTACTATGGTGCTGAAAAAGTTATACCTAATTATAATATAATGGGGATTTCTAAAGCTGCACTTGAGGCTAGTGTAAAATATCTAGCAAACGATATGGGAGAAAACAACATTAGAGTAAATGCTATTTCGGCAGGCCCTATCAAAACTTTAGCATCTAGTGCAATAGGTAATTTTAGTACTATGCTTAAATCTCACGCTGCAACCACACCGTTAAAACGTAATACTACTCAAGAAGATGTAGGAGGAGCAGCAATATATTTATTTAGTAATTTATCTAAAGGTGTTACCGGTGAAATTCATTATGTAGATTGCGGTTATAATATTATGGGAAGTAATAAATTATAAGCTAAGAGGTGAATTTTTGTTATACAGCGTCATTGGGAGCAATCTTTGATTGTGTGGCAATCCATAAAAAAATAATAAACTAGATTGTTTTGTCAATTATTTCATAATTACCTTGCAATGATGAAAATCAAATACAACAAAATCATCACAATCCGCGATTTCTTTTTTTGCGGTATTCAGTTTTTGGAGAAATAGGCGATTTTTTAGATTTTGCCTGAGCTTTTTTAACTTTTGATATTAATACTGAATTATTAAATCTATTAAGCTCTTTTGAAATTTGTTTCCACTGTTCTTGTACTTAGAGAAGTATGAGGATTTTTAATTTCACTATTTATTAGTTTTCCTATTTTTTTAAGATTTTCTTTAGAAATGTAATTATGTTTTATATAATTCATAAGCTTTGACCACCAAGCTTGTCTTTGATGTAATCCTTGATATATTATATCTACTAAATCATTTTTTGTGAATGTTAATATATAATGCGAAGCTCCTTCTAAAGATTTAAATAAATGCCTTTATATTTCTCCTCGTCTCTTATCTTCAATATTTACCTTTGTGTTTTGCTCTAATATTATTATTGCTTTTTCAATTATTGAAGATATTTTAGTATTTTTCCTTCATTTGCTTTATTATCTAAACCTTCTTAAGTATTAAAATGTATATTGGTTACTATTTTAGCATCTACTAATTGTTGAATATACTTACCGTTAGGATCTTGTATTTTTTGCTCTATCTTCAGCCGATTTTAAACCTAATTTAATCTCTGATTCTCGAAAAAGTGGAGCATATTAATAAAAAATTAATACTTTGTGCTATTCTACTATTTATTAAATCTTTAGAATTTCTTAGGATAAAAATTTTCTTGTAAAATACGATAATGATCTAATATTCCTGTGTTATAATCTTTTAATTCTCCTGTAGCATTAAATTTTGCTTTTATATCTATACCTGAGCATTTTGCTTACAATAATATTTCTTGAAAAACTTTATTATTAGGAGTATGACAAACGAAATTATGATCATTATCCGGTATTAATTCACATACATTTTTCATTATTATTTGATTGAGTTTATATAATTACTCTTTATTAAGCTTTTGATCTAAAAAACTTATATAAGCTTCCATTTGTTTTTGCTTACTTGCAGTACTAAAAGCCTTCTGCATCTTTTGCATAACACCAAAATCAAAATTTCACTATCTATTTCTTTGATAACTAACATTTATTAAATTTTTCAGTATTCACTGTTTCTTTTTTATTGTTTGTAGCTATATTTAGTATTACTCTAACCCATAATTAATATTAATTATAGATTAAGTGTAATTTCTATTGCTATATTTATAATAAAAACTTTAAAACAGTATCTTGAAAGTCATACTCAACCTTCGCTATTTCCTAAAATGTCTATTGATTCTATTATCTCATTATTTAATTGACTATACATTACTAAATCTAAAATATTTGACGCTGCTAAATTATTAATATAAACACCCTTTACATCATTTAATACATAATCAACCACTAACAATTTAGAATCAGCAGAAGTTCCGTATAATGCTTTTTTCCCATCAAATACTTTTTTAAATGTATCGAATTTAAGTAATTCTTCACTTACAACTCTTTCTCTAATATCTCTACTCACAAATAAACACATTATACTTTGTGCTAAACTATTTTTAATATAACAATATTCTAACGCCTCTTCACTTGTGTCACCTATTTTTTTTAAATCTTCTTTATATAATTCATATGCTTTTTCTCGAAATTCAGCATCTCTAATTTTTTTCAAATAAAAATTATGAATTAATAGCTTATAAAGTTCAAGTACCATACTAGAAAAAGTAATTGTTAAATTTCCTTTTTTATCAATTTCTACAGTAAACTTGTTTCCTTTTGCTTCTAAATAGATTAGATCTCGAAATATACTATCCTCTTTTGTTCTACGAAGTAAAAAAGCCGAGTCTTGAGGATCAACTAAATCTAAAGCATGTTCCATTATTTTTTTATTAAGCTCATGTAACCTATCATTAGATACCATATCTTTTGTATCTGCGAGAAAAGATTTTTTATCATCTACTTTTAATTTTCTTAAATTTTCTAGCACTTCTAAAGTTATTTCTCCTTGTTGAATTTTTTTAACTAACTCAGAATAATTGTTAAATTCTACTTCTTGATTTTTACACCCTGACCCAGCAGGTTCTAATTCTTTTCCTGGATCTAATACAGAATATTTTTCTTCAATTTTTTTAGGTTCACTACTAATACAAGAGATTATAATTTTTTTTAGCGTCATATAATTCCTTCAATAAAAAGGCATAGTATATTTAGTTAAATAATATTAACAAGTTCTTTTATTAAAAATTAAAATAAATTAACTTTATTAAGTGGATGATGTAACAATGCTTTTTGTAGATGATTAGTTTGAAGATGAGTATATATTTGGGTTGTAGATATATCGGCATGACCAAGTAGCTCTTGAATAACTCTCAAGTCTGCTCCGCCTTCAAGTAAATGACTTGCAAAGCTATGACGCAATATATGCGGAGAAATATGCTTAGGGTTAAGCCCTGCATAAAGAGCAGCAGATTTTAACAGCATCGCAAAATTTTGTCTAGTCATATAACCGGCAATAGCTGATGAGGGAAATAAATAAATTAAATTTTTTGGTTTTGCTTTATTCAAAAAAACATCTCTAATTGCAAGATATTTAACAATACTGATCACTGCCTGCTCATTTATTATTATGACTCTTTCCTTATTACCTTTGCCAAGCACAGAAAATACTTTCTTCACCTCTCCTGACATTTTATTAGTCAAAATATCAGCAAGCTTAAGACTAACCAGCTCTGAGACTCTAAGACCGCTAGCATAAAGCAAATGAATCATTGCATTAAGCCTGATCCCTTCCGGCGTAGCATCTTGGGAGCAATATTCAAGTAACGATTTAATTTGATCTATAGACAATATTTCAGGAAGCTTACTTTGATATTTTGGTAAATCGACGTTAAGAACTGGATTAAAAGCAGTATGATTTTCGCTAATTAAAAATTCATAATAACTTTTTATAGTTGATATTTTTCGATTGATAGAACGAGCTTGTAAATCATTATCCGCTAAATACTCAATCCAATTTCTGATATTTTCTGTAGTAATATTTAATTCGGATAATTTCTGTTTAGCAAGATAATTTTGAAAGTCAAATAAGTCCCGCTTATAGCTAAATATAGAATTTTTTGACAACGCTCTTTCAGCTAAAAGCATTTCTAGGAATTGTGAAATAAATTCCATAAGATTTTTTAATTTCTATAATGGAGGCCAGGGTCGGAATCGAACCGACGAATAGAGGATTTGCAGTCCACGGCATTACCACTTTGCTACCCAGCCTAAAATGTTTGTCATACGTAAAAGTATTATTGTAGGGTTCTCTTCCTTATTGTCATCCCACGATCATCAAGTCGCGGGATGATAATGAAAAATCAAATCTACAAGATATAAACAGAACGATAATGCTAACAACATCCATCCAAAAAAGCAACTATTTTTATACTAAACTACTAATCCTTGCAGGATATTTAAACGATTTATCTTTTATAAAATTCAAGAACTGGCTAATGGCATCTACTATATCGTCATTTTTAATATGAAGAAAATTTAGCAATTTCTTTAAAATTATGCTTGATTGTTTAGGTAACGTTACTTGATTGAAACAAAGGAACGAAAGCAAACCTTGTAACTTTATTAATCCTCGGCTTAATACTGATCATTCTAATATTATCGTCTAAAAACCCTTATATCTTGAATCAATTGTTGACCGCTTGCTTTATCTTCGATTAATATAAATCTTGGTTAATATTCTTTAGCTAATTTTTCGGTTATATTTTTCAGCTCAGAATAGTTAATCTTATTCTGCACTAATTATACTAAATATATCGCTGCTCTAAAATTCCCCATATAGTGGGCCAACACTATAATCGGAATCTTCAGAAATTGTAATTACCGTACCCTAACTTTACACAAAATAATCAAATCTTGAAGGTAGATTTACATAAACACTAAAATCTTCCATATTAATAAGCAACGATAAGCACATAGCTAAAAATTGGGCATTATAATTATAGCTACTCATTTCCTGCTCTAATTTTGCTAAGCAATCAGAAGGTTCTTTATAGCTATCTAATACTTCACTACTAAGATATTGGATATTCTTTATCTCTATTATTAGTTATTAATTTAAATGGATAATCTTGAATGCTAATCAACGGAATTTTTACA
The DNA here is from genome assembly GCF_000014345.1 of Rickettsia canadensis str. McKiel. Lineage (NCBI taxonomy): Bacteria > Pseudomonadati > Pseudomonadota > Alphaproteobacteria > Rickettsiales > Rickettsiaceae > Rickettsia > Rickettsia canadensis. The sequence goes on from NC_009879.1 coordinate 753,792, forward strand.
TGGTGCTATAAATTGCTATTATTAAGTAGATAACTGGATAAATCATCTAAAATGCAGACGCTGCATAACTAAAAGTTTGTTCAAACCAATCTATAACTTTCTTACGTATTTTATAAGGGTGAATTTGCTTAGGATTATGAGAATCATCGATAATCAGTATATCACCGCCCTCACCTGTTTTGCCGATCCTCCAACTGATGTTACAAATCGAAAAACATTAGCAGTCGTTAAAAATTTACTTTTTTGATTATGGGGTTTACTAAGGATAGTATTTGGAAGTAGGATTAGCCCAAAAGTAAATAAGCAGACTAAGCAACTCTAACATAGATAGATTTTTTAAACTCATTGGCAGGATATTAATTATTAAACGATTAATATCACTGCTTTACAACATTTAAATAATCGGTAATTATTCTTATATGTTTACTTGGATAGTATGCAAGCCAAGGATTAATAGTTAAATACCTTATTTACGGATTATACCGTAAAATTATAATTTAAGAGTTCTTTAGAGTAAATCATGTTTGGTTTAATTGTCATTCCATCATCTTTTTATGTCATTCCCACGGAAGCTGGAATGACATAACTAAATAGCACATTACCACAAATCTTAGTTGCTATCAATGCTCTATAGTATATAATTTTGAAAAAATATGTTTTATTTATGAAATTACTAAGAATTATTTTTATCATTACTATATGCATTAATTTTCCTATATTTGCAGAAAATTTAGAATCGGTTACTACAACTGAAGATATTGAAAATGATGTATTTATCCCTCTTGATGAAAATCATCCTGTGTTAAATCCAAACTATAATATTAATAATAGTTCTGAATTTAAGAATTATGCAAACGGTAAAATTATTGTTCTAAATAAAATTACTGCCACTTCCAAAGAAATGAATTTTACAGTTGGAGAAGAACAATATTTCGGTAATATAAAAATCAAATTACATAAATGTATAAAAAACCTTGATCCATATAATGAAGATAATTATTTGTTGATGACCATAACGGAATATAAGATTGATGAAGATCCTAATTTACTTTTTCAAGGATGGATGACCTCTTCAAGCATTTCACTTTCAACATTTGAACACCCAATTTACGAAATTTTTGCTAAAGATTGTTTTTAGATGCAATATTTAATTTCAAGTTTAATATTTTTAATTCCTAGCTTTGGGATGCTTGCCGGCTTATCAGCCGCAGCTCTAGTTACAATTTTTTTGCTGAGTGTTGTTATAGGAAATACCCTACCACAAATATCTATATCATTCCGACGTAGGCAGGAATCCAGTAACAATGTTGTACCATGGCTGGATCACAATCACAGTATCCAGTTAAAAATTAAAAAAGACTGGATAGCAGTGTGGCGGGACCATAGTATGACACTATTATTCGCCATCTGGTGTTTAATATCTTGTTTATTTCCAATTCACCTCATTAATAGTTTCACTACTTTTACTCAAGTTTTTATAATATTATTCTTTGGCTTTGCAGTTAGTAATTCCGCGCCTTTTCAAAATCGCTTACAGCTCAAAAAAGCCTTAATATCCGGAATTTTCGCAGCAATATTATTATTCTTCATCGAATATTCTTCTCATGGTTTTTTAACTAAAATATTCAAAGCTAGTTTTGGCTTATATATGTTAGATCGGGGCTGTGCTTTACTTTCAATTACTGCTTGGACTACTATTATAATTTTACTCTCTAGCGGTAAAAGAAGACATGCATTAATGCTATATATATTAGTGCTTTATTTACTTAATTCGTCTGATAGTTTAGCAAGTTTTTTAGGATTCAGTATAGGCGGAATAATATTTATTTTAGCAAGATTTATAAAGCTGATATTTTTCAAATTAATTGCAATAAGTTTAATTACCTGCTCGTTACTATTCCCTGTTATAGCGAAACAAATAGATCCACAATATTTATCTGAAAAATATTTAACAACTCAAGCATCGGCTGCTCATCGTTTATTTATTTGGCATTTCGTCGCAAACAAAATCATTGCAAAGCCGATTGGCTATGGCTTTGCTTCTTCTAAATATATCGAAGTTACAGATAGTGAAATGATCGATTATAAAGGAGAAAAATGGCATCCTTTGCCGCTTCATCCTCATAATAATATATTACAAATTACTCTTGAACTTGGTATAATAGGGCTAATATTATTTTTAAGCTTAATCTATAAATACTTAAAACAGATTGATAATATAAAAAATAATGATTTTAGAGCAGCTTCCTATGCATGCTTTATAAATTATTATATAATAGGGATGATTTCATATAATATGTGGCAAATATGGTGGATATCAAGCGGTATTTGGGTACTAGTCTTAATGAAGTTACTAGTTAAACCTGATATTGTCGTTGATAATTAATAATATTTGGTATAGATATAGAAGTAAGATTTTGATGTTATTTCTGCGAAAGCGGTAATCCATACTAATTATAGTAGTACATATTTGAAAAATACCGCTTTTAGCTAGGAAATGACATAAACAATGTCTAGAATTACATAATACAAACATATGCTACAAAACTCAGAATTTTTACAGGAATATCTACCGATTGCTATATTTTGCATTATTGCGGTATTAGTTTCCAGTTTAATAATGATTCTACCTAACCTATTATCGACAAAGAAATATAATAAAGATAAGCTAGAGCCTTATGAGTGTGGTTTTGAGCCTTTTAGCGATGCAAGATCAAAATTTGACATACGTTTTTACTTAGTTGCCATTTTATTTATTATCTTTGACCTTGAAATCGTATTTTTAGTACCTTGGGCTATTAGCCTTAATACAATAGGTAAAATAGGCTTTTTCTCAATGATGTTTTTCCTATTTGTACTTATTATCGGGTTTATATATGAATGGAAGAAAGGTGCATTAGATTGGTAGTAATATGAAAAATAGTTTTTATCAGGAAGATGAGATACTTAACAATAAACTCTCAAATCGTGGATTCTTACTCACTAAAGTTGATGATGTTATAGGCTGGGCGAGAGCTAATTCCTTATGGCCAATGACTTTTGGGCTTGCTTGTTGTGCGGTGGAAATGATGCAGGCAGCAGCAAGTAGGTATGATATGGATCGCTTCGGTATGCTGTTTAGACCAAGCCCAAGACAGTCCGACCTTATGATAGTTGCAGGCACACTCACTAACAAAATGGCACCGGCTCTACGTAAAGTATATGATCAAATGGCCGAGCCTAAATGGGTACTTTCAATGGGTAGCTGTGCTAACGGCGGTGGGTATTACCATTTTTCCTATTCGGTAGTACGCGGCTGCGATAGAATTGTACCGGTTGACATATATATCCCCGGCTGCCCTCCTACTGCCGAAGCATTAATTTACGGGCTGATGCAGTTACAAAAAAAAATTAAACGCACTACAGGTTTTAAGTATGACTCTAGACAAACTTATTGAGGAACTTGCTGCTAAATATAGCATACTGATAACCCATATTACGGTTCAAGGCTATTTAGCTTACAACGTCGAGCCGCATTTTTTATTACTGTTTTTAAAAGCTTTAAAAAAATCGGAAGAATTACGTTTTACTGTACTTACTGATTTATTTGGAGCTGATTTTCCTGAAAGAGATAAAAGATTTGAAGTAGTATATAATTTACTAAGCCTAAAATTAAATAAGCGTCTTATAATAAAAGTACAGATCTCTGAAAAAGAAAGCATACCTTCAGCAATGAATATATTTAATGCTGCTTGCTGGTATGAGCGTGAAGTTTATGATATGTTCGGAGTAAATTTTGAGGGAAATGACGATAAAAGACGAATACTAACCGATTATGAATTTGAAGGACATCCATTACGTAAAGATTTTCCGTTAACCGGTTATACGCAAGTTAAATATGATAAAAAATTAAAAAAAGTAGCTTATGAGCCAGTTGATTTAGACATAGAATATCGTAAGTTTGATTTTAGCTCTCAATGGCACAGCCCTACTTATATTTTACCTGGGGATGAGAAGGCAAAGTAAAAGCAGTGTGGATAACCCAACGTCATTGCGAGTGACTGAAAGAAGCAGTGGCAATCCAGGAAAATTATGAAACAACCGACTGTATATTTGTGGCTAATAAATGAAACGGGACTATTTACGTAGGAGTAATTTTTAAGCTTATCAAACTTAATATATCAACTAATGGGTTTAGTAGAAAATATGCTTGTAAAATATTATGAAATTCATGAAACTATGGATTCTGCAATAACTAGAGAAAAACAAATTAAATCAGGCTCAAGAGCAAAAAAGCTTAATTTAATTGAGTAAACGAAATGTAAATTGAACAGATTTATATGATGAAATTATTTAACTTGATTGCCACGTCACCTTACGGCTTCTCGCAATGACTACTACTATGACTAACAACATCAAAACTATAACTCTCAATCTTGGTCCGCAACATCCGGCAACTCACGGAGTTTTAAGATTAATCCTTGAAATGGACGGGGAAGTAGTAAATAATACAGATCCTCATATAGGGTTACTACATAGAGGGACTGAAAAGCTTATTGAGCATAAAACATATTTGCAGGCTATACCTTATTTTGATCGCCTTGACTATGTTTCGCCAATGTGTCAGGAGCATGCATTTGCTTTAGCTGTTGAGTCATTATTAAAATGTGAAGTACCACGAAGAGCGCAATTTATCAGAGTATTATTTTCAGAATTAACAAGAATTTTGAACCATACTTTAAATATAGGTAGCCAAGCTTTAGATATCGGGGCTACTACTCCTTTATTATGGCTATTTGAAGAACGTGAAAAAATCATGGAGTTTTACGAGCGTGTTTCCGGCTCTCGTATGCATTCAAACTACTTTAGGCCAGGCGGGGTTGCTGAAGATTTACCTGATGGTTTACTTGAGGATATAGATAAATTTATAGAGCAGTTTCATCCTAAACTTCAGGATGTTGAAAGCCTACTAAATGAAAATAGATTATGGAAACAACGTTTAGTAGATATCGGTGTTGTTTTACAGCAAGAGGCGATGGAGTGGGGTTTTTCAGGACCTATGCTTAGAGGTTCAGGTATAGCTTGGGATTTACGTAAGTCAAACCCTTATGATGTATATGATGAAATAGACTTTGAAGTACCTATAGGTAAAAATGGTGATTGTTATGACAGATATCTCGTCCGTATACTTGAAATGTATGAATCAATCAAAATAATCAAGCAATGTATAGAAAAAATGCCGAAAGGTGCAGTTAAAACCAATGATCCTAAATTAACACCACCGACAAGGGCAAAAATGAAGGAATCTATGGAAGCGATGATTCATCACTTTAAGCTTTACACTGAAGGTTATGAGGTTCCTGCAGGTGAAACCTATAAAGCTGTAGAAGCTCCTAAAGGCGAGTTCGGAGTATATTTATATTCAATCGGCAACAACCAACCTTATAGATGTAGAATTAAAACACCCGGCTTTGCTCATTTGCAAGGACTGAATTTTATGTCTAAAGGTCATTTAATGGCAGATGTTATTACTATTATAGCCACACTTGATATTGTATTTGGAGAGATAGATAGGTAATTATTTTTAAGGTATTTGATGTCATTCCTGCGAAAGTGGGAATTCAGTAAATTAAACGAAAAAATGTATTGGGTATATGTTCTGATCACAATGGTACTTATATATATTATATTGGTATTACTTGTTGTGCTTATGAACATAAACAAAAAACAATCAAAATATAATATTATAAAGCTTGTTTATACAGAAGAATTTACTGATATTAAACAGCACTTGCAAGAGAAAAAAACTTGAAAAAAATGGAAGCATAGTTGGAAAAAATAGAATTAAAAAACTAATCCTAAATGGAAAGATTTAATTGAATAATTTTCTGGATTCCTGCTTTCACAGGAATGACATAAGTGATATATGAATACAAAAATTACAAGTTTTATATTTGATAAGAAAAATTTAAATCTAGCAGAAGATATTGTCAAAAAATATCCACCACACGGAAAAAGGAGTGCTATATTACCGCTGCTTGATCTAGCACAGCGTCAAAACGGTGGCTGGTTATCTATCCCTGCTATCGAATATGTTGCAAATATGCTAGGAATAGCTTATATGCGTGCTTATGAAGTTGCAACTTTTTATACTATGTTTAATCTAAAGCCTATCGGTAAACATCATATTAAAGTATGTACTACCACACCTTGCTGGCTACGTGGTAGTAGTGATATCATCAAAACTTGCGAGCAAAAACTTGGTATAAAAGAACAAGAAGTGACGAAAGATCAGAAATTTAGCTTAATTGAGATTGAATGTTTGGGAGCATGTGTTAATGCACCGGTCGTACAAATCAATGATGATTATTATGAAGATCTAACTCAAGAAAAAATGGAAAATATTCTAGATAAACTGCAAAATGAGTAAAATACTTTTACTACTAATTAGATTTTATCAATATTTCATTTCCCCATTACTTGGCAATAATTGTCGTTTTCACCCTACTTGTTCAGAATATGCTAAAGAGTCTATAACATTATATGGTAGCCTAAAAGGATTATGGCGTGCTTTCAAAAGAATCATTAAATGCCAACCGTTCTATAACGGGACTGTATTGTATGATACAGAAGTACGATGTCATGCCCGTAAAAGTGGGAATCCAGTAAAGAATAAGGAACCAAAATAACTTTGTACTTTTAAAGATGTAAGAGCCTAGACTCTCGCTTTATCTAGGAATGACATCTGTATACTTTGCTCTGGTCATAAAATACAACGCTATACGTTCAACATCAATTTTTACTATTTTACTATATTATATAATGAATCTAAGACCTTTATCCCGTGAATTCTTCTCAAGAGATACTAACTTAGTAAGCACTGAGTTAATTGGTAAGGTTCTATATTTCCAAGGTAAAACAACTATCATTACTGAAACGGAAAGCTATATAGGGCAGGACGATCCTGCTTGCCATGCTGCAAGAGGTCGTACAAAAAGAACAGATGTAATGTTTGGTCCTGCAGGTTTTAGCTATGTTTATCTAATTTACGGAATGTATTATTGTTTAAATTTCGTAACCGAAACTGATGGTTTTCCTGCTGCAGCATTAATAAGAGGAGTACATGTTATTTCACCTGAGAACATATACTTAAACGGTCCTGGTAAATTATGTAAATATTTAGGAATTAATATATCTCATAATAAATGCGATCTTATCAATAACAAAGAATTTTTTGTTGGCGATATCGGCTTAACGCTCCCCTACTCTAATACCACCCGTATAGGTATTACTAAAGGCACGGATAAACTATGGCGTTATGTCGTTACAGATAGGAGTAATTTAATCTCTCAATATAATTTCTAGCCTTAATAAGATCATATTAATAACGGGGCGTAGAGACTTTGAAAAGGTTTGTCTAATATATAAGTAATACACAAAGCATCATGATGAAGTAATACAAGCTAAACCAACCAAAATCTTATGTAGATAAAGTTTAGTACCAAGCATACAGACAAAAAAATTATAGTCATTATAAATATCCAATATTGTGGTATTTAAAGAAAAATAGGACATTTTAACTCTATTATACCTCAAGGTATAAAGCTCTGGTATCTCTTTAATTATTTCTTTTTTAATAAAAATCTGCACTTATGCTTTTAATTGATAAGCTTAAAGTCGCTTATTAATATTTTGAAGAAAACTAAGAGCTTCATGCCCGATTTTCTTGCGGTCTTTCATTAATTGCCATTCACACTGTACTACATCTTACATGATAATTTTTAATATCTAGATAAATTGCAGTCTCATTGCCATGAGAAAAAGCAAACCTACACTATCTGCAAGCCTCATCAACACTATAGACTCTACTGCCACCCCTTCTTATACTTTATTAAAATTACCGAGTAAATAAATTAATACAAAACATGTTAACACTGCATATATTAATACCTACTACTCCCGATCAAAATCCTCTAAGGCTGGCCAAAAGTTCTTCTTTTTGAAAATTATTCTTAGCAAAAGCTCTTTAAAATAATATTTACTATGAAAAATAAAACAATATTAGGAACATTATAAATAAAATCAATTATATGATCAAACATAAGCATTGTAATGTTATTCCCGCGGAGGCGGGAAGCCGATAAAATCTATAAAAACTTGTTTTTTAGACTTATTGTATCAATTAATAAAGTTGCAATTTTTGTACCAATATTAAGATTATTTTTTTTGGATCCGGCAGAGGTGGAAATGACATATACAACTTTCTAAATCTCTGTCTCTTCTAAAACCACCGTAGAATCAGCAAGTTTAGTAATTTTTTCAATTTTTAACCGAGCTTCTTTTAGTTTCTTCTCGCAATGATTCTTAAGTACAATACCTCTTTCGAAGCTATTAACTGCCGTCTCTAGACTCTCTTGCCCGTTATCTATTTTTTTAACAATTTCCTCAAGCTCTTTTAAAGCTTCTTCAAAGCTAATATTGTCTTCTAAAATTTTAGTATTAGTCATTTATTTTTTATTATTTAATGGTTAATTGAATTAGTAGCTTCTTCTGTTTGTGTTTGTGGTATAAGTAATTTTTTTAGCTCACTACTATCTAAAGTCTTCTTAGGAGCAAAAATACTCCCTTGCATTTTTATACTAAGATGTGCCAAAGTATCTTTATCGGAACTCGTATTTGATGTATTTAACTTAACAAGCCTTCCTGGCACATAAAATGATAAAATACTAGATGCATCCATATCAAAATTATATATATTAATTGCAAAAGAGGCCACACCGCTACTATATTGTGTTGCAAATTTTACTTTCTTTAAAAGGGCAATACCTTTTTGTAGTTCAATATCACCGCTTATACCTCTAATATTTTCTTGTCCTGTGGTTATAGCATTATTTATATCTTTATCTAAATTCTCTACCTTATAATCAGGTGTATTAATTTTTTCTATAAAAGCATCAATTGCAAAATTATTAATATCTATATTGTTTATAGCAAATTGTGATTTTGTAGTAAGGTTATATAACTGGCTTTGAAGGGTGTGACCGTTAGTCCCTAAACTACCGCTTATACTTACTGCTCCGCTCATTGCAGTAAATATTTGTTTAGGTATAAGAGCTAAAACTTTGTCTAAATCTATTGTATTTAAGGCATATACAAAACTTATAGAATAAGGCTCCAATAAAATATTACCGCTACCTTGAAACTTACCGCCTAATAATTCTGCTTCAATATTATTGAATTGTAATAGATTATTATTATTTGCTATATAAAATTTAACATTTGTCAATATCAAATCATCTTGTGATAATGTTGACAACATACCGGAAACTTGTAAGATAGCTTTATCTAAACTATAATCATTGACTAATTTATTTCTTAAATTAAGCATTCCTGCTGGCGATAATAAATCAGTAATAGTAAGATTCCCATCCTTAATTTCTATAGTTAAAGACGGTAATACACTCGATACATCCAAGTTCCAGCTAGTTGATAAATAGCTGTGAGCAGTTTTAAAATCTAAATTACTAATTTTGATATTAGCCGGTGTGATTTTAGCAAGCAAATTCATTTTGTCAAATATATGATCGTTATACTTAACACTATCGATCAAAATATCTAAATTAGCTAAATATCCTATTGTTCTAATAGGAATAAATTTACTTGGATAATCTATAGCTTTCATATCTTTAGTTAAATTTTTTGTAAATGCGATAAGTGGTGAAATTATTGGATATGTTTGACTGCTTAAATCAAGCGAAGATATATTAAGCGTAGCATCTAGACGAGGTGTTTGAGCAATAAATTTACTAGAAAAATTTCCTGATAAATTAAAATTATCCGTTTTAAGTAATAAATTTTTACAAAATAAATCTATTAAAGTGAGTTTCAAATCTGACGATAAACTAAAAGGAATAGCTTCTTTAATAGTAACGTCGTTAAATCCTAAAATATTCAATAACGAATTTATATCATTGTGCTGTAAATATAACTGTCCGTCGAACATACTTCTAACAGCATTCTGTGTTACACTACCTGTAAGCTTAAATTCCCCGCCTGACTTAATATTGCCTGAAAATTCATTTATCTTTAAAGTACCTTTTAATAAGTTAGAAGAAAAGACTATTTTTTCTAATGCTTCATTATTACTTAAAATGATTTCGTTAATTTTCACATCTGTTTTTAGTAATTTATCAGCAAAAATAAATCTAATATTTGAACGATCAGTATGAAATGTTCCCCCTGCATTTGGAGAAATTAATGAACTTAAATCTATTTTATGAAAATCTAGTTTCACATTAGTAGTAATATGATCATTTTTAGCAATGTGAACAAATCCATTACCGGTAATAAAAGACGATGCTATTACTATGTCTTTTAGCTCTATTTCATCTTCATTATTTGCGATATTAAATTTAACGTTTACTGCCTCATTTTGATTAAATTTATTAAAAAGTAGTTTTAAATCTGGTAATATACTATATATTACCGACGCTAAATTTTTAAGCTGATATTCACCGCTACCGCTAGTAAGCTTAAAATCTTTGTAAATTTGTGATAACTTAAAACCATAATCATTATTATCAATATTAAGACTAAAAGCTACTGTATCGTCATGTTTATTAATTGAACCTGAAATTTTCCCTATATAGTTACTTGTAGTTTTAAATGACGATAATGCATTTTCTTTTTTTAATATACAATTATTAAAATTTAAAATAGAATAGTCTTGTTTATTAATAATACTTAGATTAGTAACATTTAAATTTATATCTTGTAATTTATATTTAAAGAAATTCTTTATTAACTCTTCATGATTATAAATATTTAATAAATTAGAATTTGAATAAAATTTAGCATCTAATATGTCTATTTTATTAATTTTAGGATTAAATGTTATAAGCGACCACAACGAAAAATAAATTTTAATCTGCTCTAAATCTAGCTTTCCTTCTTCCCTTATCAACTCAATAATTAAATAGGGCAAAGGAAATTTATTCATCTTTATTTTTCTGATATTTTCCTTCGCAATTCCTAAATGACTAGTAAGGTTATTAGTAACCGAATTATAATTAACAAAAGATAATGCACTAAAAATGATAAATAACAACAATGAGAAACAAATTATGATGCTGGCAGTTATTTTTTTTATCATGTCTGTAAAAAACTTTTTAAGTATATTATATTATTATATATCACTATCAAAATTTAAAGGTAAATTAAATGAATTCTTTAGAAAATTTAATTTTAGTCGGTGTAATAAAATCATGTCACGGAATTAAAGGTCATATAATTTTAAAATCTTTTACCATCCCTACTACAAAAATACTTGAAAGAAATTTAGTAAATGAATCACAAGAAAATATAAATATTAAGCTAATTAGCCAAAATGCCAAAGGAGAATTAATTTGCACATTTAATGATATATCTACTCGAAATGAAGCTGAAAATTTAAAAGGTTATAAACTATTTTGCTTAAGAGCAAGTTTACCAGAACTAGAAGAAGATGAATTTTATATAGCAGATTTAAATCATCTAACGATATTAGATCAAGATCATAAAAAAGTAGGTAAAATTAAAAATATTCTTAACTTTGGTGCCGGTGATATAATTGAAATAGAATTTTTAGACCAAACAACTGAATTATTACCTTTTAATAAACAATTTTTTCCTGTTATAACTAAAAATTATGGGATTTTAAATTATAAAAGAGAAGTTTAAACAATTTACTTTAATTTTTCAATCTCTTATTTTTTGAGTTGTTTTTGCAGTGCTTCAATTTCTTTATTTTATAAAACCGGTAAATTCAACAATTTCATCTCAAGGCTTATTTTTTGTTAGCATCTTTTTAACTAGTATTATTTTTCTTTTCTTCTACCTTTCTAAACTCCTTGTTGCTCCCAATGATATACAATACCCCCATAATTTCTTCTCCTTCTTCAGAGTTTAAATGTAATGTAAGTATTTTGTCTATTTATATCATTTTGACTAATTTTGGTCAAAGTATGGTAATAAAATTAGCTCTATATAATCAATGCCGATATTAACCTTGGCAAACTTAGGTAAAAAAGGTCAGCTATCTCATGCCATCTTTTTTAATAAATCTTGTGCATGTATGCTTCATAAAAAATTGTAAAATTTCAGACCAATCATTTTCTTTCAATTTTTGATCAGAATATCATACACGTTTATAAGTTGATAATCATTAATCCAAATATTTTTAAGTTCACCATGATTAAACAACTCCCATAAATTTTGAGGTGCATTAGCGAAAAGCAATTAATGATCAGGTGTACTTTGATATTCTATAAAAAAATATATTAACCGTCTTCACTGTCAAATTTAACAGAAAATAAAATATCCGATATAGACTTCTTAAGGTTAGGTTCCATAAAACTATCCTTTTCCATTTTAAGTATTAAACGAAAGTAAATCTTTGATATAAGGCGGTAAATGCATCTAAAAAAACTCTCTAGCGAAGAAAGGATTTGCAAATGCACTACGTACAATGAATCTCGTCATACTTAAATTTATTAGACATAAATATTATTGATATTCAAAACTACATCAATAAAATAATTATTTTAACTAAAAATTGAGTAAGTGATATGAATTTGACAATTAAGCCTTAAATACTATAATCAATATATGTATAGAAATAGATAGGTTAATCTCTATGCCTAAAGCTTTAAAATACTCACTTATGATATTTATAAGTATAATATTGTTATTAATTGTTATTCCTTTCTTTATTCCTTTAAATAATTATAAAGGAGTAATAATAAAGTCAGCTCTGCAGAATCTACTAATACTAAAACTGAGTTAGCACTTCCTATTTTGATTAGTTATTTTAAAATAATAGACGGCAAAGTAATATATATAGAAAACAATAATGAGAAAATATTTAACGATATTCACTTAGATACTAAAGGTCCTTAATTCAAAGCATTAAAGAACCTATAGATTTCACTTTAGCTTTAAAGGCTTTGGAACAGCAGATTAATATAGGCGGGAATATTGCAGAAATCGGGACAATAATTACGTTAAGCGCCGATATTAATCTTGCCGGTGAAAAAATTAAAATCGAAGGAAAATTTGATAGCGAAAATCATTCTTTTATAGGTAACGCAAATATTAAAGGCAATACTAAAACTTTAGGTATGCCGGCTGACTTACAAAATGACTATGAGCTAACTACGGCAATTACTGCAAATAGTAAAAACATAGTTATTAAAGATACAAGACTTCATTATACAAATATAGAATTATTAGCAAATACAAGTTATGATATAGAGCGTAATAACCTAAAATCAAATATTATTATAAATCCAGGTAACATTATAACCGAGATTTGCTCCAATTTAGATAAGACAAATATTCTGTTACAAGCAGATAGTTTCAAACCTATACTTGATGCTCTAAAGCTAAAGACTGATACATTACCTCCTATTATTAACCAAAAACTTATACTTACTTCTAGTGTAGTTTATAATTCCCAAACAATAAAACTGCAAAATATTAATTTATCGACTCCAAATAGTCATCTAACCGGAGATATTGAGCTTAAAAACTTAGCACAAGATATAACTATTTTCCACAATCTACAAATTAATAATTTTGAGTCGTTTATGACTTTACTTGGAGTAAATAATCTAAATCGTATTGGAGTATTCCAGCTCAACGGGGAAGTACAAAAAGTTAAAGGTACTGTCCGTATCAATAATAAAATATCTGCTTTTAATACTAATATGTCTATTAAAGGCGATATTAATTTAGCAGCTAAGAAGCCAAATTTTAACCTTAATTTATATAGTCTATTAGTTAATTTGGAGAAAATCATTTCAAACAATAGTCCAACTGTTGCTCCAAATAACACTAATAGTGCTACTCACAATATAACGCCCCCTAAAATAATTCTCCTTGGTCAAATAATCCTATTAACTTAGGATTTTTAAATGAAATTGAAGGACAAATATCTGCGAGTATTGATAAATTAACTAACAACTCATTAATCATAAATAATTTAAAAACAAAATTAAATATCACTGGCGGTAAACTAAATATTACTTCAGTTAATGCGAGTATTTATGGCAGTGAATTTAATAGCACAGGTTTTGTAAGTTCAGGAACAGATCAAAATATTGCAATTAAAATTGATTTAAAAAATGCCGATCTAAAAAATTTAACTCCACAATTAGGTAAAATAAAAATAACTAATGGGCGACTAAGCTTTAAAGCTGATCTGAATTCTAGCGGTAATAGTGTTTATACATATGTTAATAATCTAAACAGATAATTTAACGTAAATAACGATAATGGGAAAATAAGCGGATTTGATTTAAACAGCATTGCAGATGCGGTAAATAATGCTAAAAATACCGAAGGAGTATTGCGACTTATTAACCACTCCTTTAGCGGAGGTGCTACATCTTTTAAAAATTTAATTGCAAGTGGAAATATAACACAAGGCAAGCTTAAGTTAAACAAATGCAGTGTAGATGCTGCACCTGCCAAAGTAAATACAAGCGGTCAAATTAACTTACCGCAATATATCATGGATATTAGTACAAGCATTACTATTGCTGATTTACCACCTATAACCGTTAAGTTATATGGATTTATAAACAACCCGCAGCATAAGCTAGATTATTAAGGCTCTTCAAACATATTTAGTCCAAAATGTTTTTAGTAGCGTTATTAAAGACTTAAAAAGCAGAGAGAAGAAACCTGAAAATATTATTAAAGATGCTTTAGGCCTCAGAAAGAAAAAGTATTCAAATGTAGAGGAACAAAGCAATATTAAGCTAGAAAACCCACAAGCAGATCCTGTAAATAAGCTTCTACAACAAGGATTGAAGAAACTGTTTTGATACAGTTATTCCTGCAGCAAACCTAATGGATACACATCCTTTATTTGATCAGTATCTAATACAAAACTAGCTATGTTTTTAGGAAACTCTTAAATTGCGTACATAATTTTTGCTACCTCTTCATTTTCAATAGCTTTCTTTAATTTTAATGATTTCATAATCGCATTATCTTGTTGTCTTTCCATTAAAATAGAACTTAAGCTATGAAAAACTTCAGCTTCTCTATTGTTATACTTTTCAGTTTTACTATAAGTTTCGATAAAATTTGAAAGTTCTTCAGGATCAATTTCAACAAATTTTCGTAGATTGTCTTTTTCCTCTTGATATTGCTGTTATGTAAATTGATACATTGTTTAAATAGCTCCGCAATTTCATTTTTTAATCTATCCTCTATTAATTTATAGTGAATTAACTTAAATTATGGATAATGTCTACATCATCTTGTAATTTCTTAAGAACATATCTCATACCGTAATAAATGAATTAGTTTGCTATGTCCCAAAAAAATAAAAATATTGCCTATAAATCATCCCTAATTTAAGTTAATTCACTATAATATGTACAAAACTAAAATGATCAAAAAACAGAATCCAAAGGGATATAGGAACAATATTGTTATTAGGCAAAGAGTAGGAAAGATGACGTTACCGCATAATATATCGTATAAATGGAAAAAATTGTGAAATGACAAGTTTAATTACGTATTGAGAATTAAGTTAAACGAATTATTAAATAAAAATTGGATCAAAGAATATAAAGCTAAGGAATTACGTCAAGATAAACTCGGTTATTTCATTGATTATTGTTTATATTCAAAAGATATAGCACTGCAAGAATTAATAAATATAAGTGATAAATACATAAGTATTATTATTACTGGACAGTTATGATGAAATAGCTTTTTTATCAGGAAATAACTGTGATTATCGTAATATTAAAGCGGTATTTTAGTATAAAAACGTAATAATGAGTTCTAGACCAAATTGTACTTATATAGAGAATGAGTAACAGGTTTGCAAGAAACAATATTAACTAAATTGTTTCTTCCATTCTATTTTCATCTTTTTATATTTTTTATTTTTGCTGCTTCTTGCCATTTTTTGAAAAAATATCAGCAGTATAATGTGTACTTCGAGTAAAACCCATCTGTAAATATTTGCGTACTATATCAGCTCCAACAAAATCATTATTCTCTAAGAATTTTAAAAAAATTTCATATATTTTTTTCACTACTTTCTTTAGCAACTTCAGGAGTGTTAAACTTCCAATAAGGCAAAATTGCATTGTATATGGTTGACAAATTAATACTCTCTGCTCACCTTGACCTACTCTATAAGCTTCAGGGCATTTACGATAATCAATATCATTGTTCCATTTATAATTTTTGTTATCAAAATTTAGATAGCTTGGTTTCGCCATAACTTATGATATATTTGTCATTAATAATTTATAATTACAAATACGAAAACTTTGCACGTACATCATAATAGGAAATTAGCCGATTACATAACACCTAACTTTATATATTACTATGTTATGCGTTACAACTATGAAACATTGTATATAAATGAAAATATAGATTAAATACTGGACATATTGGATAAACATATAGGCAGTTTACCAACTAAAATTTCCAATCAAACAGATTGGAGAGTGAAGCTTTAATTTTGCAACCCAACCCCCCAATACAGGCAAATAAAGTAAGTGAATGTGGAGGTAAGGCTGTACATTATAACGATGGTATTAAGAATAATTGTATCCAATGATAGAGCGTGTTTGCATGATAGGTTGATTTCATGGCATCAAATACGACATATCTTCTAATTCTTGCTCCTTATCAAGCTTACAGAACAAAAGCATAAACTCCCGTCTACTAAATTAGAATTTTATTACTGTAGTTAAAAAAGCAAAAAATTTGGAAATTACAGTTATAATTTATACAGTCAACTAATTTTTCAATAATGAATTTATATTTCTTTACCATCACAAGAAAATTCCTAATCTCAAGGATTATTATTATAAAATAAACTTATGATAGATTTCTTCACGTTGGGTTTCAATTTTATCTTTCCATAAAAGTAACACCACACTACTATCTCTCGCTGATAGAGAGTATAGTGTTAGTTAAGTACAAAAGTAAAAATATAAAAAACAAATAAAATATTGAGTAAACAAAAAGTCTTTTAGCTTGTTTGTTATCAGGGGTATCATAGAATAAAGAACCAGCATAATATAGAAATACTAACCCAAGAATACCAGAAATTATTAAATATATAAAATTACTCATTCCGATAAAAAAAGGCATTAGCGAAACAATAAATAATAAAAAGCTGTAAATTAGAATTTGTTTTTTAGCATATAAAGCTCCTTTTATTGTAGGCATCATCGGTACTTTACAGTTTTTATAATCTTCGTTACAGAATAAAGCGAGAGCCCATGAATGCGGCGGCGTCCAAATCAAGATAATTAAAAATAATATAACTGACTGAAGAGATATAGTATTACTTACTGCTGCATAACCTATCACAGGAGGTAATGCTCCTGATACTCCGCCAATAACGATATTTTGTATAGAACGACGCTTTAACCAAATAGTATAAATACAGATATAATAAAAAATAGTGAATAGCAGTAAAAAAGATGCAAGCAGATTAACACATAAAGCCATAAAAAATACTGCAAAAAATCCCGTTATCAAACCAAAAGATAAAGCCTCATCAGGTTCTATAGCACCTCTGACTATAGGTCTTTTTTGAGTACGTTTCATTAAGCTATCGATGTCTCTATCATACCACATATTAATTGCCCCTGCACTACCTGCACCAAAAGCTATGCAAACAACTGCAATACTGGCAATAAACGGATGCACAGAATAAGGAGCAAGCAACATACCTACAAAACACGTAAAAATTACAAGCGACATTACACGCGGTTTCATAAGTAAAATATAGTCTTTAACAGTACTCTGTGAATGATTAATTTTATCTAAATTTATCGACTTTATTAAGGAACTCATATGAAATATTTTTTAATTGAATATAAAAAGTTTTAGGTTAAAAATCAATGATTGACTTTGATGCAAGAAATGTATATTATTTTTTTGTAATTCAAATAAAAGTTAAGGATATTATCAGTGACAAAAATTGTTCGTTCTAAATATAAAGCTAGTAGAAGACTTGGAGTAAGTCTATGGGGTGATAGCAAGGATGCTTTCAATATACGAAATTATCGTCCCGGACAACATGGGCAAAATACCATGATTAAAACTTCAGATTACGGTTTACATTTAAAAGCTAAACAAAGATTAAAGTGCCACTACGGTCGCGTCACTGAAAAACAATTTAGAAATATTTTTGAACTTGCTCAAAAAATGAAAGGTAATACTGGGGAAAACTTCATTGGTCTACTTGAAAGTAGACTTGATACGGTAGTTTATAGGATGAATATAGCTCCAACTATTTTTGCTGCAAGACAATTAGTTTCACACGGTCATATTAAATTAAACGGTAAGAAAGCTGATATTGCGAGTATACGCCTAAAGGAAGGCGATGTTGTAGAAGTGAAAGAATCGATAAAACAGATAGCACTTATTCAAGAATCTATTTTAAAACAAGGTCAAACAACTCCCAATTATTTATCATTTGATGTACCTTCATTAACCGGTAAATATTTAAGAGTTCCTAATCTTTCTGACGTTCCGTATCCTTTTGAAGCAGAAGTTCATTTAGTAATCGAGTTGTATTCTCGTTAACTGTCTTTACATAAGTCCACTACTCTAAGAACGTTTAGAATGTCATTAACGTGAAAGCAGAAATACAGTTAAACATATCAAAACTTGTTTTTTTATATGTTAAATGTACATATATTAAGGTTATTTTCTGGATTTCCGCTTTCATAGAATCGTTGTACTGAAGACCACGTAACAATGCATTTCAACACTCACTAATAGCAAGTATAAATTAAATTTTCATTATAGTCAATCTACCATGCCCCATTTAGTGACAGGTGTGAGAGAGTATAGCCTATAATAAAATAATAGGCGAGACAACTAGTAACATGCTACTTGCGTAGCAATCAATTGATTATATGGGAATTTTTTAAGATTGCTTTATAGACTTCAAGATTTTTTCTAAGCATTAGATCAAGGGAAAAATTATTAATTACTGTATACCTTGCCGCTTCTTGGATTTTCTTAGCAGTATCGGTACCTAAAATCGAGAAACAATAATCAATTTTCTGTGATAATGCGTCAGCATTATTGTGTTCTACGTGGAAACCGGTTATATTATTATTTATTGTTTCTACTGCCCCGCCAATATTAGTTGCAATAACAAGCTTCTGCATCGCTTGCCCTTCTATAATAGTACGACCGAAAGCTTCAGGCTCGATTGAGGGAGAAACAATAATATCAGAAATTCCGTAAAGATTTATTATATCTGAATCGTTACCGAAAATTTGAATTTTATTTTGAAGTTTTAGATTAGCTATAAGCTCTTTTACTCTATTAGTAAAACTAGGATGTCTAGATATATCACCGACCATTAAACAATAAAAATCTCTATGTTTTAACTTACTTAATGCTTCTACTAAAACAAGATGCCCTTTCCAGCTTGTCATTCTAGAAGGCATTAATATTATCGGCAAGTTACTCGGTGCATCATATTTATCACGACATTTTTTAAGTTTTTCCGGCGTTAAATTTGCCGGATCGAAATAATCACAATTCACTCCACGGTCAATTACTACTATTGTATCTTCATCAACTTTATAGTTTTCGAGCAAATGTTGTTTTACAAAATTGGACACAGCAATCACTTTCTCACCTTTTAACATTATGCTATTATAATATTTTTTAAAACTATTCGGAATATTATAAACCCCATGAAAAGTAGTCAAAAATTTAGCATTTGTCCATTTTGTCGCTAGATATGAACTCCATGCTGGTGCCCTTGATCTTGTATGAACTATATCAACATTATATTTTTTAATTATTTCTGCTATTAATCTTGCATTATTTAGAATTACAAAAGGATTTTTACTGCTACTGTTCATTTGAATATGCAATATATCTTCCTTATCTAACTCTTTAACTAAAGTACCACCTGCTGAAATTATGATAGGAGTATGACCAAAAATTTTAAGATATTTTGCAACTTCTATAGTACCTCTTTCAACCCCTCCCGAAACTAGAGCAGGAACTACTTGCAAAATAGTATATTTATTGTATTTTTTACTTGACTTTAATGAAGGCATTAAATCTCAATCTATTAAATAATTATTTAAAATGCACAAGCTTTATAATAGAACACAAGACAAATTTATTGTCTATAATAATTATAGTATAATTAATACAAATATTCCATCTGTAATTTTTTTACACGGCTTGATGTCTAGTATGCAAGCAACTAAAGCTCTTTATTTAATAGATTATTGTAAAAAAAACAATTATAATTTTATTGTTTTTGATAATTTTGGTCATGGAAATGCATCAGGACGATTTGAGGATCAAACAATTAGTGATTGGTTAGAGGGAATCTCGCTAATTTTAGACAAGTTAGTAGATACAGAGGCAATATTAGTTGGTTCGAGCATGGGAGGATGGCTAGCACTCCTTGCAGCTTTAAGATTTCCTAATAAAATAAAAGGACTTGTGTGTTTAGCTCCCGCTCTCGATTTTACCGAAGATATTTGGCAAAATATATCGCGCGACGCTCAAAATAAGATGCAAAAAGAGGGAATGCTAGAAGTAAGCAGTAAAAATTGTGAACATAAATATCCTATTAGCTATAAACTAATAGAAGATGCAAAAAAATATTTACTGCTAACAAAAAATAAAATTGATATAAATATACCGATACATCTAATTCATGGTATGTTAGATGACGATGTACCTTATAATATTTCAACACAATTATTAGAAAAAATAGTCAGTAAACAAATAGTATTAAAATTAATTAAGGATGGTCACCATAATTTATCTAGAGAAGAAGATTTAAAGGTAATCACAAATTCCTTAGAAGAAATAATACGTGACGTTACAAAATAAAGATAGATATGCAGGCATTGTTGCGTGGATCAATTCACCCCTGTTATCTGACGGCTAATCGCGAGATCCAGTTAAAAATACTAAAATTATCAGTACTGTAAGTTGTTTTTATAAACCCACGTGGTCAAGCGAACTAGGTGAAATACAGTGAGTTTTATTGATCCACACAACAATGCCAGCCCGTAACGACGTGACGTAGAATTTTAAACCATCAATAAAAAATAAATATGCATAGCAAAATAAATAAAGTTCATGATTTTAAAGAAGTTATAGAAGCAATAGAGCAAGCCGATAATACTAGCGTCGTGCTTTTTGATATAGACGAAGTAATTGTAATGGATAGTGATGAATCTAGGTTAACACATAACTATAGAAAAAAATTAGTACGCAATATTGAACAAAGACTTACAAAAAAAGAATGTGAATTATTACTTAGCATTGTTCTTAAAGATAGGAAAGCTAGATTTGTTAGCCAAGATATCTTAACAATATTTGCTCTACTTAAAGAAAAAAATGTACCGGCAATGGGTCTTACTAAACTGCCTACCGGAAAATTCGGTGCAATTGAAGATATGATCGAATGGAGAATTCGTGAATTATCCGAATTAAAGGTAAAGTTTCAAGAGTTTTCACCTTTGAAAGATGAAATAATAATCGAAGATTTTAGTGCAGGCTACGGTAAACCTACACTAAAAGACGGAATAATTTACACTGCAGAATATGATAAAGGAAGTGTGTTTGAATATGTATTACATAAAATGCATTATTATCCTAAATCAATAATATTTATTGATGATATAGAAGAAAATTTATTATCATTACAAGAAACTTGTAAGAAACTAAAAATTAATTATCAAGGATTTGAATTTATGGGTTCTGCTATCGTTCCTGAACCTGTTCTTGATGAACAATTAGAAAAAATTAGATTTGAAGTTCTAGAAAAAGCATATAAATGGTTAACAGATATAGAGCTTAAAACACTACAAAAGTAATCTCATGTTTATAAAGTTAATTAATTTACTTATTTTACTAATTTCATTGTCTGCGATAGCAAATAAAGCATTAACTACAAACATTACCAGTGTAAAAGCGACTAAAGTACAAATTGCCGAGCTTTATGACATATTTAATATTGTAGGGCAATGCCAAAATGATAATAGTCATGATTATTATGCTAATGCAACCGGAGTAGTTGAAAAGGTCTCGGCACATCAAGGAAAAATAGTAAAAAAAGGGGATATATTGCTAGTTATAGATCAAAACATAGCAGAAACTACTAAATCTAGAGCCGCAGCTTTATTAAATACAAAACAAGAAGATTATAATAGAAAAGAAGCTTTATTTGCTAAAAAATTTGTAAGCAGCGAAGAATATAAAAGATCAAAAAGCGAACTTGAAGATGCAAAATTTAATTATTCCAAAGCTCTAAAAACATACAACGATATGATAATTACTGCACCCTACTCCGGTCAAATAGGTGTAATTAAGGCTAAAGTCGGTGATGAAATAAAAATTGGAGATTATCTCTTTAGCATTACCGGAATAGAAAACTCACAAAGTATTTTCATTGAATTACCAGAATCTTTAAGTGGGAAAGTTGGAGTCGATACTGAAGTTTTAATTGCAGGCAAAATCAAGAGCAAAATCGGAGCAGTATCGCATTACTTATCAGATAACGGTACTATTACTGCTAAAATTATGTTACCGTATGAAGATACAGACTTTTTAAATAACGAAACTACTAAAAAGGAATTTGAAGGAAACACTTCACCTCGCACTGCAGCGTACAAAGAAGTACGTGAGGATGCAAGGACCGGATTGACGTACAAATTACCTTTAGAAGCGAGTTATTCAAAAAGTCTACTGCATAATAGCTTTGTAGATGTTATGCTCATAATTAATCCGCATAAAAATCTAACCGTTCCCGAAAGTTGTATTCAACGAAATAATCAAGGTCATTTTATTTATAAAATAGACGGTGACACATCTAAGCAATTATACGTAAAAATCGGTACACGCACAGAAGGTTTAATTGAAATTATCTCAAACGATATTAAGGAAGGCGACTTAGTAGTTACCGAAGGGATGACTAAAATCAGTGATGGATCAAAAGTAAAAATACTTGAAGAATAAACTAATTAATTGCTGCTTTTAAAAACTCTTCTACTGAATTGACAGCTATTAAACTCTCATTATTATTTAGAAACCTTCTTACTGCTCTTGCTATTGACGTAGGGGAATTAGGATCAAATGTCTCTTTTGGGTTTGCTACATCTCTTACATAATCTAATTCAGATGCAATAATAGGTATTTTATATTCTGTAGCCTCAATTAAAGGCAAACCTAATGACTCTGACTTTGAAGGGTAAATTAATGCTGAAACTCGTGTATATAAATCTAATACTTCGTTAGAAGGTATTTCTCCTAGGTTAATAACATTTAGTTTATATTCTTGTATAGAGTTTTCTAATTTTTTAGCCGCTTCAGGATATAACTCAACATTTACAGTTAAAGCAAGAGATGGTTTTATGCCTATATCAGCAAGTATTCTCCATGCTTTCAATAAATTAATATGGTTTTTGTGCGATTCCCCACTAGCAGGATAAATAAAATCAAATTTTTTAAAATCTGAATTTTTCTTTTTTACCTGATTATTTTGAGGAATAAAAGCTAGTACAGCAATATCAATGTCCTGACTTAAACACTCCTTAGCAACTCTTAGCATAGAAGGAGTTTGTACTATGTATTTTATATTGTTATATCTAGAACCTAAATGTAACCAAATTTTTTTTAATGATGTTAAAATTGAATATTCATTGTTTTTTAAAGGTTCTAATAAAATACGATTTTGTAAAAATACAATTACTTTACCTTTTATAGGAAATAAAGGAGGTAACCCATGAAAACATAACACAATATCATTGATTTTACAATTTTTCTTTAATTCCCATTCGGCTAATAACCGTGATTTAATAAAAATAATATTTTTGATAGCATGAGATAAATCTAATTTCGTTTTTACTCTTTCATCTAAATATATATGTTTCCAATTATTTGTAAAATCTTTACTATTTAGCAATGCTTTTAATAATATTAAACCGCCCCCTGTATGAATACTAGGAGCATAAAATATAAGATTATTTTTTAGTGTTTGTTGAGACGCTTCCTTATCCATCTATATATTTTTGTAATTGTTGTATTGATCCCATGCTCTCTTACAGAATATATTATTTCTGTAATTATAAAAACCCAAAATCCTACTATAACTTTCTGCTCTGCCATAGAAAGAGCTAATTTATATGATTTCATGTATCCATTTTTCTTTAAAAAAGCAGCAATATGAGATAAAAATTCATTAGTAGACCCTGCTACTTCGATTATTTCTTCTTTTGTTAATTTTTTTAAAAAACCTGACCATAAAATTTCATATTCCTCTAATTGATTTAAAGTGGCATTAGTAGTTTGTTCAGAGTGTAGCCGAGACTTTATAAGAACTTCATGGTCAAAATAAACAGGGGCTACTCGAAAAAGTTTAAACCATAAATCATAATCTTGAGTATATTTTAAAGACTCATCAAATAAACCAATTTTTTGAAAAAATTTGCTAGGAATTAACAATGTACAACCATGAATTAAGCCATACAAAAGTGGAAATAGTGAAATGTCTAATTTTTTTTTTGAATATCTTTGATCTAGTTTTACAAAATATAAAGAACGTGATTTTTTGTCAATTAGTTCATAACCACAATAAACAACAGTATCTTTATTATCTAATTTACTTAATATATTAACTTGATGTTCAATTTTATTAGGTAAATATACATCGTCATGACTGAGCCATGAAAAATATTCTCCTTGCATATTTTTTATACCGTAATTTAAGGCTGAACCACACCCACCGTTCTCTTTATACAAATAACGTATTTTGTCCCCGTACGATAATGCAATAGCTTCTGTTTTTCCATTGTCTTTTGAACCATCATTAACAACAATAATTTCAATATTTTTGTAAGTTTGAGCTAAAGCACTATCTATAGCTTCACGCATATAGTTAGCACCATTATATACAGGAATTAGGATGGAAACTAGAGGAGTGTATACGTTTTGTTTCATCTAACTATTCAACCCTAAAAATTTGAAAAATACATCTTTCATACAATCTAATGTAAAATCTCGCAAAAAGCATTCTGAACCATTTTTAGCAAATTTTTTATAAGAATCTTCATCAGTTATTACCTTTTCAAGCTCATATATTATTTTATCAGCAGCAAGAGAATTACATAAATACCCTGCATTATTTTCTGCTATATATTTGCTTGGTGAAGAATAGTCAGGAGCATGGCAAAAGACCGGTCTACCGGAAGCAAAATATGTAACTAATTTTGAAGGAAAACTCGTACTTGATTCTTTATAAAATTCTTCAGAAAACCAGTAAGGCATATAAAGAAGATCTGACTCTGTAAGTAATCTAATGGTTTCTTCTTGAGAACGCCATCCTAAATACTCAAAATTAGCAGGTGATTGCGTAAATGCTTGAAAACCTCCACCAATTACCCGTACTTTAATCTTTCTGCCCGCAATAATCCAGTTAGCTTGATTAAGAGCATTAATAAAACTTAGCCATTCAGCTTGAGCATAAAATTGTCCTGCCATACTAATTATAAATTCACTTTCATCTCTATAAGAAATAGAAAGTAATCGTGCAAATTCTTGTGGTAATCCTGCAATTACCGGTATAGTAGATATATTATATTTAGCCTTATAACTCTCAGACATTGCCCATGAAGCAGTAGCACAGCAAGTGCTATGTTTAATTACTGCATCAAATTCTTTTAACAGCCTTTTTTGTGTAAACCCATCAATTTTATTAGCTCGAAGCCACCACTCAAAAGGATCCCATATTTGAGTAAATAAAGATACTTTGAGCTTTTTAGCTAAAGGTCGTGTTAATCTAATTATAGTTTGCCCTTGCAATACTGCCCATATAGCATCAACTTGCTGCTCTTTAGCAAATTTTATTATTGTAGGAAGTAAAAAATATTTTACTTTTGCAGCGTTAAATAACTCAAAACTATAAGCAATTAAGTCTCCTATTTTTCCTTCTTTATATCTTCTAGCGGCTTCAATAGGTTTAAATAATTTTAAGTGAGGAATTTTTTTTAGTTCTTTTGGTATTTTAAAGTCTAGAGTAGGATTTGCAACACTACAGATAACAATTTGATCTAAAGGTAGAAATTTTACTAAAGGATATAATACTAACCCTGCCGTATAATTCTCACACGGCGGTATATCAGTTAAAAGTAAAATTTTCATTTATTTAAGGTCTCTTTATAAATACTGACTAAATTTTTTATGTGCATATCTTGACTATAATGTAATTTAGCTATTTTCCTACCTTTATTACCTCGCTCTAAACGCTCTTTCGGATTATCAATTAATTGCTTTATAGCATATGATAAAGCGTTACTATCACGCATTGGAACAGCGATGCCGACTTCCGGCGCAAAAGTTACTTCAGGCAATGAATTATCGCCATCAAAAACTATTACCGGTTTACTGCATGCCATAGCTTCTATTGCCATAACACCAAATGCTTCTGCAACAGACGGCATCAGGAAAATATTACAAGCAGCTAAAGCATCTCGGAGTAATACATCATCATTAGTCCAACCAAGCTCAATTATCTCAAATTTATCTCTAAAACGTTCTAGTATATTATGTCTACCAACCGTTAAAAGACATATAGGTTTTGTAGTATCTAATTTTTCTAGTGCATCCATAATATATTGGTAGCCCTTAAAATGAGTATCTTCAGAACGAAAACATATTACTATTTTATCTTCACTAATATTAAAGCGTTTTCTTGCATTTGCGGTAAAATCGGAAGAAAAAAACTCTAAATCTATACCAAAAGGTAAATGATGAACTTTAATTTCTTTACTATTAAACAGTGGCGAGGCATTAACCATATCGTGCATCCATTTTGATGCTACAATTATGTTAAAATTAGCTTTCTCATAAGCCATACGTTTATAGTTAAATAAAAATCTACTATTATCTTTTTTCATTGCAAACGGAGTTTTAAGATCAGGGCAAACGCCGCAATCTTTTTTCCAACCTAAACAACCCATGGGATAAACACAACGTCCGGTCATTGCCCAAGGGTCATGTAATGTCCAAAGAGTAGGTTTTAAATCTGTGATCATTGATAAATTGCTAATGCTAAAGTAACCAGAATGTATAATATGTAGATGTATTAAATCTGCCTCTTGAAAAGCCGGCATTTTTATTATTTTAGGAACATTACGATACAGCATAGATTGTAGAGAAGCTTGTTCTTCTATTAATTGAAGAATTAAATTTACTTTTCTTGTTACTATACCCTCAAATGTTAGTACTTCAGGATCCTTAGTATCCTTAGCCCATACTAAATGCTTAGATTCAATACCATATTTTTTTAAAATTGGCGTTATAGACAAACCATGAAACCTACGACCCGGTGATTCATAACCATTTATTTGTAATATTTTCATCTAACTTAGACCTTTATTAAAAGCTATATTCCTCATATTGCTCTTAATTTATTTAACATTCTTCTTATTTTAGCGTAAATCTTTATAAAAATAGAGCGATTCTCATTACTGATTTTTAGTTCTTGCTCCTTGATTTTCAATTGTTCTTTAAGTATTTCCAATTCTTCAGTATTAACGATTAACTGATCTGTTAATTGGTCTGTAGTAGATTTTAATAATTCTTGCAAATTATTTATTTGTACATTAGCAGAATCTAGTAATTTTTGTAAATTATTGATATCTTTAAATTGTGTAGCAAATTTATTTATTGTAGATACATATTCTTGAGCTGTATTAATAGCAAAATTTATTTTTTCACTCTCGACTATTTCTAAAATATTTTTTAAAGACATTGTTGCTCCTTGCTCAATTAATAGCTCTGTTGTGCGTTGACACTTCCATAAACCACATTTTAAATTATTTTTTACAATTTCACTGTTTATAATTTTTTCTCTAAAGTCAGGAAATGTAGCTTTAAAATTTTCTAAATGATTTGTAGTATCAAATAAAATCTTTTCTCCATATACGTCATTAAAATAATTTTCGGTATATACTATATTTTTTATTGCATAAAACCCTCCATAAGGCGTAGTAAGAAGCTCACCCTTAACATTATGAGTATGTAATTCTTTACATCCTATAATACTCCATCCGGGAAAATCTTCTGGATACCATCCGGATTTATGTTCTTGCCATTCTCCTCCATGTAAATTCCAACCGTCGGTATCATGTACTTCTTGCGGCATAAAACCCAAAGGAGTAAATACTATAATTTGTTTGCGAGCTACCCGTCTGCATTCAATTAACACTTCTTTACCAATTTCTTTAGGCATATGCTCTATAACATCTATTAAAAATATTGAATCAATAGATTTATCAGAAAATGTAGTAAGAGCAGTTTTTGCATCTAAAGGAATTATTATTGAATTAGTTCCTGATAAATTCTTTTTTAATATTTCAGCATATCCTTGATATGGTTCTACACAAATAAGTAAATCAGGAACTATATATTGTTGTGGACGAATCCCACATCCAATATCCATAATACTGGAAACAGAACTTATAAATTCTTTTATTTTAGTATGAAATATATCTGCCGAATACCATTCTTCAACTATTTTATCTTCTTCTGTCATTTAAACCAAACCTTACGGTTAACATAATCAACATAACTTAAAACTATACGTAATATTTTCCATGATACAAGTCCTGCTTCTACATAATCCGGTACAATATTTTGTATACGTTTGTTATTGTCGTGTTCTTCCGTAATAGCTTTCACCGATTGCATTACCCGCTCAGCTTTAAAACCTGACATAATTAACGTACCGACATCCATACCTTCAGGACGCTCATGTGATTCTCTAATATTTAAAGCAGGTAAATTAAGTATCGATGCTTCCTCGGTAATAGTACCACTATCGGATAAAATACAAAATGCATTCATCTGAAGCTTAACGTAATCTGTAAACCCGAAAGCCGGTAAAAATCTTATTTTATCTCCTAACTCCTTAAACCCTTCCAAATCTTCGAGCCTTTTTTTAGTCCTTGGATGTGTTGAGAAGATTACAGGGAAATTATACTCTTTAATAAGCATTTGTAAACTACTTAATAATTCTTTCAGATTATTTTTTACATCAACATTTTCTTCACGATGTGCACTAATTAAGAAATATTGTTTTGATATAAGTGATAATTTTTCTAGAATATTAGATTTTAATATTTTAGGCATAAAACAGTTAAGGACCTCAGGCATATGCGAACCTGATTTAAAGGTAAGCTCAGGCGGCAAGCCTTCAGCAATTAAATAACGCTTAGCATGCTCGGTTAATGTAATATTAACGTCGCTAATATGATCAATTATTTTACGGTTTATTTCTTCAGGTACTCGTTGATCAAAACAACGATTTCCTGCTTCCATATGGAAAATCGGAATTTTACGGCGTTTAGCGGCAATTGCCGATAAGCAAGAATTGGTATCGCCGTAGAATAAAACTGCATCAGGTGTTTCTTTCTCAAGAACTGCGTCAACTTTTTCAATAATAAGTCCAATAGATTTTGCAGTATTATCTGCTGCTACTTCTAAGAAATAATCAGGTTTTCTAATTCCCATATCATCAAAAAAAACCTGATTTAATTCATATGCATAATTTTGACCGGTGTGAACTAAGATGTGATTAGTATATTTATCAAACTTGGAAATCACACAACATAGTTTAATAAGTTCAGGACGAGTACCAACAATCGTCATTACCTTAAGCATTTTTGAGCTCCTCTTGTACATAATTAAGAGTCAGTAATAACTCCTTTACTTCTTCTAAATTTAAACGTCTTGTATTATGCGAAGTATAATCATCTAAAAGTGCTACTTTCTTTTCACCTTCAACAAAATATTTTGCATAATTAAGATCACGTCCATCCATAGGAATACGATAATAATCGCCTAAATCTTCAGCCTTTGCCATATCTTCAGATGATACTAACGATTCATAATGCTTCTCTCCATGACGTGTACCGATAAAGCGTATTTTATTTTTGCTACCGAATATATCTTGTAACGCTTTTGCAAGTACTGCAATTGTACTTGCAGGAGATTTTTGTACAAAAATATCACCCTGACGACCATGCTCAAACGCATATAAAACCAAATTTACCGAATCTACTAACGACATTAAAAAACGTGTCATTGACGGTTCAGTAATGGTTAATTCCTTACCTTGTTTTATTTGATTGATAAAAAGAGGAATTACCGAACCTCTAGAGGCCATAACATTACCGTATCTAGTAACACATAGCACTGTTTCATTCATTGAACGCATACGTGCTTTTGCTATTGCTAATTTCTCCATTAACGCTTTAGATAATCCCATCACATTAACTGGATATACGGCTTTATCTGTACTAAGAACTACAACTTTTGCAACTTTGTTCTTAATGGCTGCACTTAAAACATTTTCAGCACCTAACACATTAGTATTGATTGCTTCCATAGGATAAAATTCACAAGTCGGAACTTGTTTTAAAGCTGCTGCATGAAATACGTAATCTACACCATGCATCGCCTCATCAACACTTTTATAATTACGCACATCTCCGATATAGAATTTAAGTTTTGGATTACTTAAAGCAATACGCATATCTTCTTGCTTTTTTTCATCCCTACTGAAAATTCTAATTTCTTTAATATCGTTAATAATATCGGATTCAATAAAACGAGAAAGTACCGCATTACCAAACGAACCGGTACCTCCCGTAATCATTAAAGTTTTATCTACAAACATTATATAAATACCTATTTTAAAAAATTGTAATGTCATTCCAGCGTAGGCATCGTTGCGTGGATCGGGTTTTCCGTTGTCATTCCCACGCGTCTTGATCGCGGAATCCAGTTTAAAATACTAAAATTATTAGTATTTTTATTGTTTTTTTGGATACCATCGTCCAAGCCACACAACAATGCCGACTTGATCGCGCGGTATGACAAAGCTCATCAACCAAACGCATACATATTTTTTACAAGCTCACGCCAATTAGGCGGAGTATATCCCGTCACCTCATTAAAACGAGTAGCATCAAGTGAGCGATCTATTACAAGCTCATCTGACGGAATAATATCGATTTCTTTATTATATATTTCCGCTACTAATTTTAATAATCCTAATTTATTAATTGGTTTTGATGCAACATGATAAAGTCCGCGTAACTCTTTATTAGGCAATACAAAATCCCTTATTATTCTTGCAAGCTCTACTGTTGGAAATCCTGAATAAATAGCTTTCTCAAAACCTTTTACTGAACCTTCTGCACTTAAAAACCAATTGGTTAAACTTCTATTTCCTGCTAGCTCATGACCTATAATGGAAGTACGTAGCGTAATAGCATTAGGGTAGTCTACCTCACCAAGAAGCTTAGAACGCCCGTAGAGATCATAACAATCAGGAAAATCACTTTCCTTATAATTACCTTTTTTTCCTGAAAATACACAATCCGTACTAATATGAATTAATCTGCTACCTACAAGGTCGCATAAACCAGCTAATCTATGCGGTAACAAACTATTTATCGGCAATGCTTTTAACGGATCACCCACATCTACTAGTTGTTTTACAAGTCCTATACAATTTATTACTATATCAGGTTTTATTTTATTAAATGCTTTAACGAAAGAATCATGATTCTCAACAACTACATTTGTAATTAATTTATCAGATAAATCCTGAGAAAAATAAGAACGAGCAGAATTATCTCGAACTGTACCATAAACGTCAAATTGTTTATCACAGCTTAAAAACCTAAATATGCTATTACCTAGCATACCGGTAACACCTAGAATTAATATTTTCATGATATATTTTATTTATTTTTATTGCATCGCTTCTATCATAAATAATATATCTTTACAATAAGCTTGTTGCAAAGCTAGAAAGACATTGCCTAAAAAAGGTGATTGTGTTGTCCCGGCTCGTAAAATACCTTATTATTATTCTTACGAAAGCAGAAATGATGTAGAAATATTAGGGCTTTCCAAGCAATTCTTTTTAGGCAATACCGCTAGAAATATATAATTACCAACGCATCAATTGATCTCTTCTTCTTTTCTCATGAGCTTTAATGCGTTATATAAATCAATATCTTTATACTTATCAAGTATATTTCTTGCTTTTCCTATATTTGAATAAAAAGTCGATTATTAATTCTGAATCAGATTGGTTTTGCATATTCATCTACCAGCAAGGATTAAAATATTGACCTAAATGAAGTAGGGTAGTCAGCAGTAATATTATATGATTCTCGTAAACAGGTATATCAATATCACGAACAAGTTTACTTTAACTAATACCAATAGGCTCCATAAATTCTTTCCTAATTAATTAATACAAATCTATAATTTTAACATATAATTAATACCTCTTAATCGAATCAAGCACGGTTTCCAGTATCATACTAGCTGCTACTGCATCATCGTTATTATTACGGTCTTTTCTTTTTACTCCAAATGACTTAAGGAAATTATTCGCTGCTTTTGTAGTTAGTCTTTCATCTTGTAAATATATAGGCAAATTTGTATACTTTGCTAACTCTTCGGCAAATTTCATCACTATATTTGTTTGCTGTGTTACTACACCGCTCATATCAATCGGCAGACCTATTACAACACCGCAAATTTTATATTTTGCAATTATACTAAGCACAGAATTAATAACAGCGGTTTTATTTACCACGGTTATAGTATTTAAAGGCATAGCAATACTCCGTTCCCCATTGGACATAGCAATACCAAGTTTTTTACTCCCGTAATCAATAGCGATAAGCTGAGTATTCGGTATTAAAAGCCTATAAAATTCTTGAAGATTTTTTATGATCATGGTAGTTATTAAATTTACTTATATTATGTTTTATATGCTAAAAATTATTCAAAAACATTTAGATACGAAATTAATTAAATTATCGGCAATTTTAGCCTTTATTTATTGTTTGTTATTTAATACCGCAATATTGATTTATAAATTTGCTTATTATAAAGCAACGATCTTTAGAGGGATATTAGAATTATCAAAAGATTTTTGTTATATTTATATATTTGTTTTTATAGCATTTTTTGGTCTTAACGTACATAGATTAGTGTTAAAAATCGGCACAGGATTTTTATTTATAACATCCGCTATTACTAGTTATTACATTTATTTTTTCAAAATAAATCCTACTAAACAAGTAATAGGTAGTTTTTTCTCAACTGATTTAAACGAAGTTTACGAATTAACCAGCATTAAGTTAATAATATGGATAATTTTTTGCCTTTTTACCTGTTTTTATACCATCAAATCTTTCACTGCCGAAAATTCTAAATCATTCGTAACAAAACTATTATCTGCCACTTGTGTACTGATTTTTGTATATAATATTATTACTCCTTCATTTAAGATACTAAAAAATTATTTTCCTGTTCAGTATTTACATAATACTTATCTTAATTTTGCCGGAAATTTTGGTAATAAAAATTATGCATGTATAGATATTAGCAATCAATATGATTTTAGAGATAACTCTGACGACGATATTATAGGCGTTTTAGTTATAGGAGAATCGGCAAGATTTGATCATTTCGGTATTAACGGTTATGCAAGAGATACGACTCCTTACTTAAAAACTGTTCAAAACCTAATTTCTTTTAAAGCTAAATCTTCTTCTAACCTTACCTATATTTCTGTACCATCGTTACTTTCACGTTATCCTGCAAGTCAAATTGAAAATAGTAGACAAGAGAACAGCTTTTTATCAATTTTAACAAACCTTGGCTTTAATACTACTTGGATCGGCACTCAAACTTTAATGAGGAGTTTTGCAAATTTTGATCTCAGTAATATCTACAATGACGTTAATTTTACTATAGTACCGGGTGGCTCTGCCCTATTCTCTCTAAATGATCATGATGAAAAAATATTGCCTTTTATAAAAGAAATAATAACAAATTCAGAAAAACAATTTTTAGTAGTTCACACCTCAGGAAGTCACTGGAACTATAATGCGAGATATCCTAAAGAATTTGAGTATTTTACCCCTACCTGTCCTATTAAGGTGAAGGGTGATGCGAGCGATTGCGATAAGCTTGCTTTAGTTAATAGCTATGATAACTCTATTTTATATACCGATTTTTTTTTATCTAATTTAATAGATCTACTTAAAAATAAAAATGCATTTTTATTATATGTATCGGATCACGGTGAATCACTAGGAGAAGACGGCTATTATGGACATGGAGGTCCGCTACTTACAGAACAAGTAACCGTACCACTTATAGTTTGGGTATCAGATGATTTTAAAGCAAAATATCCTAAATCAGTATCTTCAATTAAAAATTATGCTAATACCGAAATTAGCCATGATTATGTATTTCACTCAATCCTTGATTGTTTAAATATAGATTCCGACATAATAGATAAAGACTTAAGTATATGTAAATCTAGTTAAAAATTATTGAATTATTTAAAAATTAATATATAAATTAAGATCTCACTAATTATTATTTTTCATCTAAACTAGAAGACTATATATTATAGATTGTTACAAAATATTTTACTTAAAACATTAGAACAAAATAAAGCTACAGAAACTTATTTATTACAAGAAGATTTTAATAGTGCTTTAATAAGATTAAAGATATAAATGAAACTTGAAGAATATTCAAGTATTCTTTCTTTACTCAAAGTAATTAAAACCCATTTTATTGATAAAAAAATATAATTAAATATAATAATATTTTTAGATATTTTTTTGACTTAAATGCTTTTTTTATAATCAAAAATAATATAAAGTAAAAAATAAAAAAAGGTATCAAATATGGAATACGCATTATTAATTTTTAGTATTATAGCGATTTTAGTTATAATACAAATGGTTAAAGTTGTACCACAACAACAAGCATGGGTAGTCGAAAAACTTGGAAAATTTGATAAGGTACTACAGCCTGGTTTAAATTTACTAATACCCGTCATTCAAAGAGTAGCATACAAACATACTTTAAAAGAAGAAGCAATAGATGTTAATGCACAAACTGCTATTTCAAACGATAACGTGACACTATCCATTGATGGCGTTTTATATGTCAAAATTATTGATCCAACGGCAGCTTCTTACGGTGTGAATAATCCTTACTATGCCATAACACAACTTGCCCAAACTACCATGCGTTCAGAAATCGGTAAATTACCTTTGGATAGAACTTTTGAAGAGCGTGAAGCATTAAATATTGCTATAGTGTCAGCAATTAACCAAGCTGCTATAAATTGGGGTATACAATGCATGCGTTATGAAATTAAAGATATACAGCCACCGCAATCTATACTTAAAGCTATGGAATTACAAGTAGCAGCCGAGCGTCAAAAGCGAGCCCAAATTCTAGAATCAGAAGGTAATAGACAAGCAAAAATTAACCATGCAGAAGGTGAAAAAGCACAAATCGTACTGAATTCAGAAGCTTCTTATACAGATCAAGTTAACAGAGCAAAAGGTGAAGCTGAAGCAATAGGCTTAGTAGCTACTGCTACGGCAAATAGTATTGAGATTGTTGCAGCAGCAGTACAAAAAACAGGAGGAAGTGATGCGGTAGCTCTTAAAATAGCCGAACAATATATCAGTGCATTTGGTAATTTAGCTAAAGATGCTAACACTGTAATTTTACCTGCAAATCTTTCAGAACCTGGTAGTTTTGTAACCGGAGCGTTAACTATATTTAACCAATTAAAAGCTTCTTCAGAAAAGAAAATAAATAAGTAACAATTTATAAAGATTTATTATTGTAATAATAATTAGTTTTATATATCATATCAGATTATCAATTAATAAAAGGTTATGAATATGTCAGTATTTGTCGGCAAAACTGCTCCAGATTTTACGGCTAAAGCTATTATGCCTAATAATAATATAGACGATAAGTTTAAACTTAGCGATTATGCTGCAGGAGATAATATAGTGTTATTTTTTTACCCCCTAGATTTTACTTTTGTTTGTCCATCGGAAATTATAGCATTTCACAATAAGCTTGGTGAATTTACCGAAAGACTTACTAAAGTAGTAGCTGTTAGCGTTGATTCTCATTTTAGCCATTTAGCTTGGAAAAATACTCCGCATAATAAAGGAGGGCTTGGACAAATTCAATTTCCTATGGTTTCCGATATAAAAAAAGATATTTCTTCAAAATATAACGTACTTAATGAAGATGGGGTTGCTTTGCGTGGAACTTTTTTAATTGATAAGGATTTCATAGTACGTCATATGCTAGTTAACGACTTGCCTATCGGTCGTGATATCAATTATACGTTAAAAGTAATCGAGGCTTTAGCTCATCATCAAAAACACGGTGAAGTTTGTCCTGCTGGTTGGCATAAAGGTGAAGAAGCAATTACTCCATCACACGAGGGTATAGCACATTATTTAAGCTCACATGCAGAGAAATTATAGTTGCTCTTAATTTATGTCACCCCCATATGGCCTTGACCCGGGATCTTGTATCACATACTGTGTCCTGAGATCCCACGTTTAAGTCACAGGATGACACTAAATTATATCAAATAACCCTAAATAATGCTAAGGTCATCACATATAAATCTCCGGAATATTCAAAATTATTACTTGAAATTTATGATCTTCCGCTGGTATTAAGCTATAAAGACAATATAGAGTTATTAAATCATAATAAATGCTATAATAGTAGGAACAAGAAATGCTTCTGCAAACGCAAGAAATTTTGCTCATAAAATTGCTACTTGTTTAGTAGATCAAGATTATATCACTACTATCGGAGTGATTGCAGGTGGTATTGATCATATATATATCCACTGGAAAATAAAAAATTATTTGAAAGTTTAGCTGAAGAAGGTTTAATATTAGCTGAATTACCTATCGGCTCTACACTACTTGGCAAACATTTGCCACAACGTAATAGAATAATATCAGGACTAGCCTAGGAGTAATAGTAGTAGAAGCTTAAAATCAGGTTCGTTAATAACTGCAAAATTTGCACTTGAACAAAAGAGAAATATTTGCCGTTTCAGTGTTCCCTTTAGATCCAAGATATCAAGGGACAAATAAATTAATTAGAGAAGGAGCATATTTAGTGGAATCAGCAGACGATATTGTAGCTAATTTACCATAATATGACAATTTAAAAAGATGATGAGGTGGTCATATAACGATTTTATTAAAATGGGTGCTAATTTTAAAAAACTAGATACGACACATCTAAAAGAACCGTCACAAAAAGAGTGTGCTGTTATATTGGAACGATTATTAGCAGTACCTATTAATTTTGAGTATTTACAAAAAAAAATAGAATTACTGCTTCCTATTATATACACGGTAATATTAGAATTAGAACTCACCGGTAAAGTGGTACACCATACCGGTAATAAAATCTCATTAGTTTATAATAAGTAGATGAAATTAGTAATAGTAGAATCGCCGGCAAAGGCAAAAACAATAAATAAATATTTAGGTGACGAGTTTAAGGTTATTGCATCATTCGGTCATATAAGAGATTTACCTTCTAAGAAAGGATCAGTATTACCTGATGAAAATTTTGCAATAAAATATGACATTTCAGACAAAGCCAGTAAATATGTAGACGCAATAGTTAAAGATGCGCAAAAAGCCGATGCGGTATATCTTGCAACCGATCCGGATCGTGAGGGTGAATCTATCTCATGGCATGTTGCAGAGGTAATAAAAGAAAAAAATAAGGTTAAAGCCGCTGATTTTTTCAAAAGGGTAGCCTTTAATGAAATCACTCAAAAAGCAATTATTCATGCCGTTGAGAACCCTAGAAAACTTGACACTAATTTAGTAAATGCTCAACAAGCAAGAAGAGCTTTAGACTATTTAGTCGGCTTTACCCTTTCACCTCTTTTATGGCGTAAGTTACCCGGATGTAAATCAGCAGGACGTGTACAATCTGTGGCTCTGCGATTAATATGTGAGCGAGAAGATGAAATAGAGCGTTTTAAGGCCGAAGAATATTGGGATATTAGCCTTAAAATGCAAAATAGTAATAACGAACTATTTACTGCTAAATTAACTCATATAAACAATCAAAAACTAGAAAGATTCTCAATTACTAATAAAAAAGATGCAAAAGATTTAACCAAAAAATTAAAGTCTCAAAATTTTCATATCGATCAGATAGAAAAGAAACAACAGAAACGTCAACCGCAACCTCCTTTTATTACTTCATCGCTACAACAAGAAGCAGCACGGAAATTAGGTTTTAGTGCTAAAAAGACTATGCAAATAGCACAAAAACTTTATGAGGGGGTTGACATAGGTAAAGAAACTATAGGGCTTATTACCTATATGAGAACCGACGGTGTTACATTATCAAATGATGCAGTAGCAGATATACGTAAGTTAATCGATAAAAATTATGGCGATAAATATTTACCGAGTAGCCCTAGAATTTATAAGTCCACAGTAAAAAATGCTCAAGAAGCTCATGAAGCGATAAGACCGACAAATATAACGTATACTCCTGATAGCTTAAAAGAAAAACTAGCAAAAGACTATTATAAACTCTATGAACTAATTTGGAAAAGAACTATAGCCTGCCAAATGGAAAATGTTATAATGGATTTGGTAGTTGCAAATTTAGCTTCAGAAAATAAAGAATATTTGGCAAAAGCAAATGGATCAACTATAGCCTTTGATGGATTTTATAAGGTTTATCGTGAAAGTGTAGACGATGAAGCAGAGGAAGAAAATAAGATGCTGCCGCTTTTAAAAGAAAATGAGCAACTAAACACTAAAGAAATTATTCCAAATCAGCATTTTACAGAACCGCCTCCAAGATATTCGGAAGCAAGCTTAGTGAAAAAACTTGAAGAGCTTGGGATCGGTCGCCCATCCACCTATGCTACTATTTTATCAGTTTTACAAGATCGAAAATACGTTTCTCTTAAGAAAAAACGTTTTATGCCTGAAGAGCTGGGACGTTTGGTAACAGTATTTTTAGTTGGTTTTTTCAAAAAATATGTAGAATATGACTTTACCGCAGGTCTTGAAAATGAATTAGATGAAATAGCAGCCGGCAAGCTTGAATGGAAATCTGCCTTAAGTAATTTTTGGAGTGGTTTTAACCATAATATTAAATCGGTAAACGAACAAAAAATAACTGAGATTATTAGCTATGTACAGAAAGCCCTTGATTATCACTTGTTTGGTGAGAATCAAGAATCCAAAGCTTGTCCTTCATGTAAAACAGGTGAACTTAGTTTAAAGCTCGGTAAATTTGGAGCGTTTTTAGCATGTAACAATTACCCTAAATGTACTTTTAGAAAATCTATTGTTAGCGGTAACAATAATAACGAGAATGAGGATAAGCTTTCTACTACTCCTAATGAGGAGAATAAAGTTTTAGGCACCGATAAAGATGGAATAGAAATATATCTGAAAAAAGGACCTTACGGACCTTATATTCAACGCGGAGAACATGAAGGTACAGTAAAACTGAAACGTAGCCCCGTACCTGCTAGCCTGAACCAAAGCGATATCACACTTGATATAGCATTAAAGCTTCTAAGCTTACCGCTTAAAATTGGTACTCATAAGGATACTCACGAGGAAATTATGATAGGATACGGTAAATTTGGTCCTTACATAAAATATATTGGTAAGTTTATTTCAATCCCAAAGAAATATGATTTTCTAAATTTAAGCTTAGATGAGGCAATACAGCTAATCGAAGACAATAAGACAAAATTAGAAAAGAAACAAGCGTGATCAGTGTCATACCGTGGCTTAACCACAGGATATCCAGTACCTCTAATGTCATCCTAGCTAACTTGATCGCAGAGGATATCCATTAAGTTATTTTTTTGATACCGTGTGGTCAAGACACGCTATGGTATGACATATGTATTTTAATAATTTAAATACTACAAATAATGACAAAAGTTATAACACGATTTGCTCCGTCACCGACTGGCATGTTACATGTTGGTAATATTAGAGTAGCACTACTTAACTGGCTATATGCAAAGAAGCATAACGGGCAGTTTATCTTGAGGTTTGATGATACGGATTTAGAGCGTAGCAAACAAGAATATAAAAACGCTATAGAAGAAGATCTAAAATTTTTAAAAATTAATTGGGATCA
The DNA here is from genome assembly GCF_000014345.1 of Rickettsia canadensis str. McKiel. Taxonomy (NCBI): domain Bacteria; kingdom Pseudomonadati; phylum Pseudomonadota; class Alphaproteobacteria; order Rickettsiales; family Rickettsiaceae; genus Rickettsia; species Rickettsia canadensis. Next base: position 793,899 of record NC_009879.1, read on the forward strand.
AACATTTAACCAATTAAGCCGTTTAAGTAGATATGATGTAATCAAAAAGCTATTATTAGACAAAAAAAGATTATATACCTGCTATGAAACTCCTGAAGAGCTAGAGCTAAAACGTAAAGTTCAATTATCTAAAGGATTACCGCCGATTTATGACCGAGCTAGTTTAAATTTAACGACAGAACAAATAAAGAAATATATAGAACAAGGAAGGAAACCGCATTATAGATTTTTGGTAAATCATGAGCTGATTAGCTGGCATGATATGATTAAAGGCGAGGTTAAATATGATGGCAAAGCTTTAAGCGACCCAATAGTGATAAGAGCTGACGGTAGTATGACCTATATGCTTTGCTCGGTTATTGATGATATCGATTATGATATTACACATATTATTAGAGGGGAAGATCATGTTGGCAACACTGCTATTCAAATTCAGATGTTTGAAGCTTTAAATAAGATTCCGCCGGTTTTTGGGCATTTGAGTTTAATAATCAATAAAGACGAGAAAATTTCTAAAAGAATAGGAGGATTTGAGATTGCAACTCTTAGGAAACAAATTGGGCTTGAAGCTATGGCAATTGCCAGCTTTTTTAGTTTACTTGGTTCTTCATCACAAATCTTGCCTTATAAAAACATGGATGAATTAGCAACGCAGTTTGAGATAAGTAATTTCTCTAAAAGCCCGACTATGTATCAGCCGGAAGATTTAGTAAGATTAAATCATAAATTACTTATCAGTGTAGATTTTGATGAAGTAAAAGAGCGCCTCAAAGAAATAGATGCCACGTATATTGATGAAAATTTTTGGTTATCGGTAAGACCTAACTTGCAAAAATTACGTGATGTAAAAGATTGGTGGGATATTTGCAATCAAACTCCAAATGTAGAAAATCTAAATTTAGATAAGGAATATTTAAAGCAAGCAGCAGAGTTGTTACCACAAGGTGAAATTACTAAAGATAGCTGGCGCATTTGGACTAAAGAAATAACAAATATAACAAGCAGGAAAGGTAAGGAGTTATTTTTACCTCTTCGCCTTGCTTTAACCGGTAGAGAATCAGGACCGGAAATCGCAGGAATATTACCTTTGATCGATCGGAAAGAGATAATAAAACGATTAACATAATTCCCTTACAAGTACTTGGTTGTGTGGATTCTATGTCATTTCATGTAGGCATTGTTGTATGGATCGATTCCACATATGTCATCCCGCGCCTTGATCGCAGGATCCATTAAAAAAATCATTAGTGTTTTAAATTATTTTTTAGATACAGTGGTCAAGCCACAGTATGACCTAGAGCACATTTTTCGATCTATGCAACAAAGCGAATGCCTAGGTACAATGACGCTTTAGTATGACAAGAATTTTAGTAATACTGTATCATATTGGTATTAATAGCACCGGCAAGTTCTGCTCTATCACTGTAGAATATTATCAACAATAAGAGCAATTATGTCTGCTGTTCCTTCTACTAAACCTTCCACAGTTTCACAAGCTACATATCCTACAGTTAGCCCTACTTTTACTGTATTTTTACACATTCGATAGAATCAGACGGCAAAATTAAAATTGCTCCGACAGTCAAAGCCCTAATAAGAACCGGAAGTGTTATAGTAAGCAATACTCTCAAGACCAGCTACCATTGCTTGAACATTAGCACTGCTTACATCAGAAGCAAGGTCGAACCTACAAATTTTGTACCGTTCATCACTATTATTAGTAACATATATTATTGCTGAGTTAGCATATGTTGTGCAATCTGCTTCATCTTTGTTAACATTTTGTAAATAAATTGCAGCACTATCAAAATAGCTAGATGTTTTTTTGAGGTTTGTAATCCCGTATAGTTTTTTGAAACCATTTCCTCTTAAAATTAAATTGTGACACAAATTAAATGTTAGATTATGTTAATGGATATTATTAATAAATGATTAGGAAATTAATAATATATTAAAGTGGAGTAATATTTAGTCATTAAAAAACTTTTTAATTTTTTGCTTATCTTCTTTAGCTAGATTAGGCTTGAATCTGTATATATATCAGCACTGTCAGGTCTAAATTTAAACTCACCTTATAGTGGTTTTGATTATAATAATCTGATCAGGATCATTACCTATCAGGAAAGCCATAACGTACGACTATATCACCATTTTACAAACCTGCTTTATTAAGTGTTACTATTTGTGTCAATATTCTTTATTGTATCATTATTGACTAAAGCATCTCGATTAAAACCACGATCATATACGCCCATTTTTACTTTCTCAATCGGCAGAACTTGAGAGCTATGTCAGTTAGATCTATAGTTTTGCTTTATTCTATATATTTGTTTATTGCTTTATCTATCGCTTTTGGAACATAATTTTTAACTATTTTTTTTAAATAATTTCTTGAAAATTCTTGCTTTTTTGAGGTTATAAATAAATCAAGCATAATATTATCTAACAATTTACTCTTATTACTATCTTTAATGAGATTATCTAAATAAAGTATAAAAACAAACCCACGATAATAAGGTAATTTCTTTATACCATGATCTTTACAAAAAGTACTTTTAAAGTAGAGTGATATAACGATATTTATCTAAACCTTTTGGAATAAAGGCAGTAAAACTATTTGTTAAACCTGTTCTGCCCATATGCTGAGAGTTATCACCCTCAATTAAACTTATTAGGTAATAAGAAAAATCATTATCACTAAAAAATACCCGCTATCCTTTTTAATAATTTTATTAAGAGAATAGATAATTTCCTTATCCGTTAAATCAAACTAACCTTGCAAAAAAAGATATACCGGATTTTTCTTATAAACAATTTTGTACCCTGCTACATACAAAGTACTAAATAGCTCTTCCTTTTGAACTTTAAATTTAAAGGATTTACTGATACCATAATCTGATATTGCTTTCCAGCTATCAGAAATATTATTCCATTCAATATTAAACTCCATTTTATCATTAATACCTTCGTGGTAAGGTAAAAAGCCTATAACCCGGTACATGCATTATGTCTAATGATTGTTTCGCAGACGTTTGAACGATTGCAAGTTTTTTGGTATATCTCATAACTTAAACAAATAATATTGATTTTTCCTGTATTTAAAATAGTTTGATTCCCATTGCGATTTCTAAACTGTAACTATCCAATCGGATATTCAAGCTTAACATTATTCATAATATGAAGCACTTGCCCATGCATAAGGTAAATCTAAAATAACTTCACCATCCATAACACTGATTATTTCTATTTCAACTTTTTGAATGATTACCCGTTATAAATATCCCTGTATAAAAAATATTGTCCCGAATTATAAGCTACCAATGCTTTACTATCAGAAAACTCTATACCAAGTTCTTTTAATCCTTTATATCACCAATCTTACATAGAAAGCATACCAAATTCTCCGGTATTCATCTGTGTAAGATCATAAACTCGATAATTTGCTTTTAGATCATTTAAAACTTCTACCTACTCTTCATTAATTAATATTACATTTCGCTGTAGGCTCCAATTACTAACAATTTCTTCATAATTATCATAATTACTTTTACTTTCCTTAATTCTATCAATCAGTTGATTATAAGGTACTGCTCTAAAAGTTTTTGATTTAGGGGATAATATATCGTCTATATCAAGAAATATTAAAGTATTAGAAGATGCATTTTTTATTATTAAATCATTAACTTTTAATGCACTATCAGCAGTTGCACAATTTTTATAAGGTTTTTACTTTATATTACTAAAATCAATACCAAGCTCATCAGCCAAAATAATTATTAATTCAAGCCCTGCTCTATTTCTCCATTTTCCTTGTTCATAAAAAAAGTGATAAGGACCACTAACCGGCGACGATAACCAAATTTCTTTAGCTGCACTTTGTTTATTTATTACATATATACCTTTATCAGTATCAAGATTTAATATATCACCTTGTAAATCTACGTCTATACTCGCTTCTTTATCTTGCTCTTCTATCTTTTCTACTATATATGCAATTGTTGTTTCGGCTATTTTACTAAATTCGGCGTTATTCATAATATTCATAATCAGTATATATATCATTTGTCATGGTCAATTTCCGGCTCAGGCATTTTCATCAAACTTTTTCGATAACTTTCAACAAATCTATTATGATCATTAAGGTTATTGGAAAAATTATGCCTTCCTTTACCGCCAACTACAAAGAACAAGGCATCTGTTTTAGCAGGTTTTACTACTGCTTCTAAAGATTTTAATGAAGGACACGAAATCGGACCCGGCGGTAAACCTTTAATATAGTAAGTATTATATGGCAGTTCTTGCAATAAATCTTTTTTTGTTAAAGCTCTTGCTAATTTAAATTTTCCCTTAGTCAAAGCATATATAGTAGTCGGATCAGCTTGTAGCTTCATATTTTTCTTTAAACGATTAATGAATACTGCTGCTATAATAGGCTTTTCTGCATTTGAGCCGGCTTCTTTTTCCACTATAGAAGCTAGAGTTAATACCTCAAGTCTAGTTTTTAATGGAGAATCCGGTGGAAGATTTTGCATTACCTTATCTAAATTAGCAGACATTAAATTTCTCATTTGATCGATTATGTGTTCTTTTTGATCTCCATAAGAAAAAAAATACGTTGCAGGCATTAAAAAACCTTCCGGTATTATACCTTTTATTTCTCCAAGTAATCGACTTTCTTCATTAATTTTCTTTATAACCTCACTAACGACCGTACCTTCCGGCACAATTATCTTGTGTATTATAGATTGACCGCTTGCTAATATTCTTAAAGTTTGCAAAGGTGATATATTACGTGTAAACACATATTCACCACTTTTAAGAGGGTTTTTTATAGAATAAATTTTAGCAATTACTGTAAAAATTCTTGGATATTTAATTACCTCATTAAGATACAGTTTTGTAACTATTTGATTTATAGATAATTTAGGTTCAATAATTATCGTTTTATTTTGAGTAAGATTACCAGGCACAAAAAGATAAAATATACTAAAATTTAGTAAAGTAATAAATACAATTAGAGATACTATAACTAAAAAAAGTTTAGTTTTTAATAGATCTTTTAACATAACGACTATATTTTTTATACCACGAAATATGGTTTTTTCTTGACATTTGAAATAACATATAGTAAAGCTAACTTAAAGTCTGGTTGAAGTTAAATAGTTTTTGCTAAATAAATCAATTTTAATATTTAGTAATTAAAATATTAAAACTAGATAACCAATGGAGCAACAAAATTAATAACGCAAACCAATTTACTATAATAATAGTATACTACTATGAAATGAAAAGTTGAAATTTTTATTACAAACAAAAAATATAATTCATAGTTCATATTACTATACCGGCGTTAATACTGTATAATGTGCATTATATTATGATACAAGATCACAATACCCATCTCAAACACGAAGAGCATACTGAAAGGTTAAAAGCTTTACAAAATAAGTTAGGATACTTATCCGGTTTCTTGACAACAATGCGTTCTGATAACAATGAGGACTACAAAAAAATTTCCAATGATTTAAAAACTTTAATGAAACAAATTAATACTATAAGAAAAAACATGGAAATATATTTTATTATTATATTAATATTAATGTTTATTATAATTAAAAAAATGTTATGGACTAATGGTTTAAGTACTAAACTTTCTCTTTTTACAACTTTATTTTAGGTTCTAAGAACTCCTGTTTAATAATTTCTGCAGCTATATAAGAAGGTAATTGATTTGATTTAAATCTTAATTTTTGTAAGATTTTTTGGCTTTCTATTACCTGTTTATAAGCTTTTTTAGAACTAAACAATAACTCTTGAAGCTTATTACTAATAAGAGTAGCACGACAATTATGTTGTATAAATTCTGGAATTATTTCGCTACCGGCTATAATATTTATCAACGTAACATATTTTATTTTTATTAATGCTCTAATAATAAGAAAACTTAAAATATTAACCTTATATGCTACAATCATAGGGGTACCAGAAGCAGCTATTTCTAAAGTATTAGTACCGGATTTTGCTAGAGCCAAATCAGAGAGAGCATACGTTTTAAGTCTTTCACTTGAAAACAAATAATTAAACTTAACATTTTCTAAAAATGGTTTTATTATTACCTCATTAGCAGGATTTACAAGAGTAAATATCACTTTAAGATTCTTACAACTCTCAAATATTTCTTCTATTGAAGCAATAAAAACCGGTAAATGCCTTAGAATCTCTCCTCTTCTACTGCCAAGAGTAACACATAGAACTTTTTCATTCTCATCTATTTTAAACTCTTTACGTAAAGCTATTTTATCACTATAAAACTCTTGCTCCATAATCGGATGACCTATATATCTACAATCAAGCCCTACTTTAGTAAAATATGGAGATTCAAACGGTAATACAGCAAATAAACAATCATAAATTTTAGCGTATTTTATTGCTCTACCCTCTTTATATGCCCATACTGACGGAGCAACTATATGAATCATTTTCAGCTTTGGTAAAAGTTTTCTTACCTGCTTTGCAACACGATAAGTAAACCCGGGTGAATCTATGGTAATCAACAAATCAGCTTTACTATTTATTATATCCTCCACAGTTTTATCAATTAATTTCTTAAGCTTTAAAATATGAGGTAAAATTTCTACAAAACCTATTAAATTTATTGCAGATATAGGAAATAAGCTTTTAAAGCTACCGGCTTCTTCCATATATTTACTTCCAACACCAACAAACTGTACTCCTGTATTGTTTTTTAAATGCTGAATTATGCGTCCACCGATAAAATCTCCTGACATCTCACCAGCTATAAAGTAAATTTTTGCCATTGTGTTTAAGAATTCTAATTGTGAAGATAGTTATTTTTGAAGGTTTTCAATTTCTGCTTGTAATTGCTCTATTGCTTTTATAGATAATTCAGTAATCTCATGTATTTCTTCTATTGATCTTTTTTTAATTAATATCTTTTTTGCTATGTTTATACTTTGTATCACTTTCCCTTCTTTTTTACCTTCTTCTATGCTTCTTGCTATCCCTTGTTCTCTACCTTTTTCTTCTCAGTAGAAGCTATATAATCACGTTCTTTAAAGCTTTTATTAAATATACACTCGATAAGCTATATGCCTCTTAGACGTAACCTTAAGTATATTAAAGTCAATTTGCAACTTTCTTCATATAAGGTGATTTAAAATATTTCTTAACTTCAGAATGCTTTACTATAATACAACCCATTCATCTAACTCATTTCTTATAATATCATCAAATAATGGAACAGATATTATGCTCAAATATCCGCTATAACCTGTATCCTTAAGTATTGCTGAAATAAATCCTTCAACTATCTTGTAATCACCTTTATCCTTAAGCAAATATTTTATAGCATAATCAAAACTTATTAGTAGTACTCATATTTTTCTATCTAATCATATATTATTAAATTACATTTAACGGTAACTCAAAGCTTCCAGCAATATGCATGTTCAAGACCTTATCGGCATTCTCAAGATCAGCAATTGTACCTGCTACTCTAAGTATTTGATTATAAATAAGCCCGCATTGATAAACAAAATTTATTTTCATTCAGTAAATCTCTTCCTTCATCCACAGGCGGTATAGCGTATAATCTATTAATAACTGACAAACTGACCGCCTAATCTGTTATTTGTTTTAATATTATAACCCTCATATCTCTTATATTGAATCAAACGCATTGTCTTAACTCTTGCAGCTATATCCCTAGAATTTTCTTCAGAATTATAAGTAATGAGATCATATAAACATTAATACTAGATACTTCTATATGCAAATCCAATCTACCAATAATAGGCCCTGATACTTGCATTTGATAGTCGCTAACATATTTTGGATTTTATACATATCTTTATAAGAATCACCTAAATAACTGCATTTACAAGGATATTTTATATGGGCGTTTGATCTTGAGATTAGTTTCACCGTTTTCCATAGGCTGTCTTAATGCATCAATAACAATTTTCCGGCAATACTTGTAATCGTGCTGCATTCTAAAATTTCTTGTATAGACATTTTAGATAAAATACTTGGAATATAGCCAGCAAGACTTGATTTACTGGTTCCAGGAGGACCAAACATTAAAAGATTATACCATTTTGATGCTACAATTTCTAAAGCTCTTTTAGCAATTTTTTGACCTTTTATATCTTTAAAATCAGGATAATTTATCGACTTATCTTGCAGCTTAGCTTCTGGAGTAGTTAAAACTTGTGTGAGACATTTACTAGTCCAATGCAACAAGTATATTATCGTTACCCGACCAAGCAACTGCCGAGCTGTGTTTACTTGAACAAATAAGTCCTTTACCTCTAGCAAAAGCACTCGTTTACCGGCAAAGCTCTACTTACCGGTAAGATTGAACCTTCTAACTATAATTCTCCTATTATCAAATATTCCGATATTTCAAGCTCCGGTAAAATATTCATTGCGGTAAGTATTGAGGAGACAACTGCAAGATCGAAATGACTTCCATCCATTACTAAATCTGCCAGAGCTTATTAAAATCTTTTTATTAGGTAGTCCAAGGACTATATAGAAAATAATGTCTCTTTAACTCGTTCTTTACTCCATCTATAGTTTTATCACCCCTACTATAAAAAACAGGAGTACCAGGTGATATTTATACCTGTACGTTAACATCGATAATATCAATTCTATCAAACGTTAGACTAGCCATATGAATTAGCATGAAATTTTTCTTAAAATGCTATCCTGCAATCTTGTAAGTATTTTTGTATGACTCTCAAAGACTTCTAAGCATATCATAGCGTGGCTTGAACCACAGTATCCAGCAAAATAACTTATAATACTAATAATTTTAGTATTGTTCACTAGAACTCGTGGTCAAGCCACGTGGTAGCAGAGAAAAGAGCCATACAACAATCTTATCTCAATTATTAATCAAAAAAGCATATTATAAAATAAACTTAGCTAGGTCAAGATTAGTTATTATTTTTGATAATTGATTTTCTACGAATTGATCATCGATAGTTATTTTTTTGCCTTTCATTTCGCTAGCTTCAAAGCTTATATCCTCAAGCAAATTCTCAAGTATAGTATGCAGTCTTCTAGCCCCTATATCTTCAACTTCTAAATTAACGGTAATAGCATAATCCGCTATCTTCTCAATAGCAGAAGCAGTAAATTCAAGATGCACGTCTTCAGTACCTATTAACGCCGAATATTGCTTTATTAAACTAGTTTCAGGTTCAAGCAATATCTTAATCATATCATCTTTAGTTAACGAATTTAATTCTACTCTAATCGGTAACCTGCCTTGTAACTCTGGTAATAAATCAGAAGGTTTGGCAATATGAAAAGCACCGGAAGCAATAAATAATATATGATCGGTTTTAACCTGTCCATACTTAGTATTAACTGTCGTCCCTTCTATCAAAGGTAATAAATCTCTTTGCACTCCCTCTCTACTTATTTCGGCATTTTTTGCACCGGAACTAGGAGCAGAAGCTATTTTATCAATTTCATCAATAAAAACTATACCGTCATTTTCAGCTAAAGTGATAGCTTGCTGAATAATTTTTTCTTGGTCTATTAATTTTTCTAATTCCTCAGGTATAATAATAGCCATAGCCTCTTTAACTAGCATTTTTTTTGTTTTAGTCTTACTGCTGCCAAGCGCTCGTCCAATCATATCGCCAAGATTAAGCACACCCATTGATGATCCAGGCATGCCCGGTATTTCAAAACTTCCACCACCAATAGGTGCAGTATCAGCAACGCTAATTTCGATTTCCGTATCGTTAAGTTCACCGTTTAAGACTTTTTCTTTGAACTTTTCTCGAGTCTCACTACTAGAAGTTTTACCTACCAAACTATCTAATATCCTCTCTATTGCTTTTTCACGGGCATTAATATCTACTTCTGTTTTTGCTAAAGTTTTTTCAGTATTAACGGCTATTTCAACTAAATCACGAATTATTGATTCTACATCACGCCCTACATACCCAACTTCAGTAAATTTAGTTGCCTCTATCTTATAGAAAGGAGAATTAGTGAGCTTTGCAAGCCTTCTAGCTATTTCCGTTTTACCAACTCCGGTTGAACCGATCATTAAAATATTTTTCGGTACTATTTCATTACGCAAATTACCTTCTACTCTTTTACGACGACAACGATTTCTCAGTGCAATAGCAACAGCTTTTTTGGCCTTTTCTTGACCTACGATAAATCTATTAAGTTCATTAACTATTTGAGCAGGGGTAAGACCCATAGGGTCTTTTTTATAAGTAATTTTAGTAGCTTTCATACAACTTTTTCCATTATAATATTACGATTAGAAAATACACACAAATCTGCAGCTATATTCATAGATTTTAAAGCAATTTCTTCAGCAGTTAAATTATTCTCACAAGACATTAGGGCACGAGCAGCAGATAGTGCAAATAAACCGCCTGAACCGATTGCCGCAACATTATTTTCAGGTTCCACAACGTCACCGTTACCAGTTAAAATTAATATATGACTACGATCGGCAACAATCATCATTGCTTCAAGTCGTCGTAAATATTTATCGCTACGCCAATCTTTTGCAAGTTCAACTGCACTTCTAAGTAGATTATACGAATATTTCTCTATTTTTGCTTCAAGTTTTTCAAATAAAGCAAGCCCATCAGCCGTAGACCCTGCAAAACCGGCAATAATTTTATTGTTGGCTATAGTCCGTAGTTTCCTAGCACTAGACTTTAATATCGTATTACCATGAGAGACTTGTCCATCTGCTGCTATAATGATGTCTTCGTTCTTTTTTAAACAAAGTATTGTAGTGCCATGTAAGGCTAAATTGTCTGACATAATATAAAATTTATTGATATTAAGTTGTTAATTAAGTACTATATCCATAGTATTAGAATAAATTATATACTCCTGATAAAGGGATTAGTAGGTAAACGAGTATACTTGACTAATCCAACTTAATTAATTATTGTCCCTTGAATTTTCAAGACTTAAACTTAAATAATGCATATATACACAATATATATTAACTCTACACACAAAAATAATAATTTTATTGTTATTGAAGAAAGCTTTTCATGGACAGCTGCTCTTTTAAACATATTGTGGGCTTTATACCATAAAATGTGGTTAGTATTTGCTATTGCTACATTAGCAAATATAATTATTACAGCAATCAATATTGAAGAGTTAACGTTTACATTTAAGATAGTCGTAATATTAGGTTTCGGCTTTTTTGCTTCAGACATTAGAGAGAATTATTTAAAAAGAAATAATTACCGACTAGAAGATATTATAGTTGCAAATTCTAGCATTGAAGCTGAATTAAAATTTCTAAAACGTAATATACTCATTTAATAGGAGTGTTGTTATATGAATAGGAAAATGCCCTTAAATGTCATTCCTGCAAAAGCTAAAACCTATAAACAACTTATTTTTTGCTTTATTTTGTCAATTAATGTGTAATTTCTGTGCTAGTATTAAGGTTATTTTGGATTTCCCCCTGCAAGAGAATGACATTCGTCCATGCAATCAAGCCTTTAACAGGAGTAAATGATGTACAATAAAGAAAATGTTTTTGCTAAAATTATAGATAAAAACCTTCCGGCAGCAATAATTTACGAAGACGAACAAATTTTAGCATTTAAAGATATAGCACCTGTAGCACCTGTGCATATTATCGTTATACCTAAAAATGAATATATAGATTATGCTGATTTTATCTCTAAAGCTTCCATAGATGAAATAAAACATTTTTTTGCTAAAATTTCTGATATAGCAAATGAAGCAGGTTTAGATAAAGACGGTTATCGTTTAATAACTAACAAAGGGGAGAAATCAGGACAAACTATTTTTCATTTTCACTTTCATATTATCGGCGGCAAAAAACTCATCGGATTAATAAATAAAAATGACTAAAAAATACAATATTGCAGTAATTGGAGCTACAGGAAATGTAGGGCGTGAAACTCTAAATATTCTAGCTGAGCGTAATGTCCCCATTAATAAAATTCATGCTATAGCTTCAGATAGCTCTCTTGGACAGGAAGTAAGTTTTGGAGAAAAAATACTACAAGTTAATAGTCTAAAAAATTTAGATTTTCAAGGGTTAGATATTGCTTTTTTTTGTGCCAGTTCAGAAGTCGCAAAAGAATTTATACCGAAAGCTACTGCTAGTAATTGTGTAGTTATCGACAAATCTTCACTTTTTAGAGTTGACAATCAAGTACCATTAATTGTACCTGAAGTTAATTTAGCAACACTCAAAGAGTTTAATACTAAAAATATCATAGCTAACCCTAACTGTATCGTAATTCCGCTTGCAGTAGCATTAAAACCACTAGATAATGAAATAAAGATTAAAAGAGTAGTGATATCTACTTATCAATCGGTATCAGGAGCAGGTAAAGCAGGAATGGATGAACTATACAACCAAACGAAAGCTAAATATGTTTTTGGAGATAACGATCCTACAAAGTTTCCAAAACAGATTGCATTTAATCTATTTCCTCATATAGGCGATTTAAATAAAGATGGCTATACAAGTGAAGAAGCAAAAATTGCTTTTGAACTAAACAAAATTATAGGTGATCACTTTAAAGCTAGCGTTACTTCTGTCAGAGTACCGGTATTTATAGGTCATTCTATATCCGTGAATATAGAATTTAGCGACAAAATGGACGCTAACATCGCTGAAGAAATACTAGAAGATGCTGACGGTATTGTTACAATTTCTAATAATAACAACCTTGCTTATATCTCACCTGTTGAAGTGGTAGGTGAAGATGCAGTATATGTCTCACGCATTAGAAATGACGCAAGTAGACCTAATACGCTAAATTTATGGATCACATGTGATAACTTACGTAAAGGAGCCGCTTTAAACAGTGTCCAAATTGCTGAAGCACTAATTAATACTTATTTATAATAATAAAACTAATATGGATAATAAAAATAATAATTTAAATAAACAAACCCCGTTAGTAATAGCATTAAGCGAATGTAGAACAGCTTTTTGGATAGTCTTTTGGTTTGCTTTTGTAATTAACTTACTAATGTTAATTACTCCTCTTTACTCACTACAAGTGCTCGATAGAGTGCTTGGGAGCGGTAATCTACAAACATTATTATTTTTATCGATGATAATCGCATATATTTATTTTGTTTACGGATTACTACAAATTGCTCGTTCTTTTACACTTATAAAGGTAGGAGAATGGCTTGATAGAACAGTAGCCCCCGTGATTTTTGCTACTTCAATTTCTGCAGCTGCAACACGAGCAAATATGGGTTCTAGCCAATTATTACGTGATTTTCAATCCGTCAAAACATTCCTAACAAGTACTGGCATTAATACTTTATTCGATGCCCCATGGAGTCTCATCTATATTGCGGTTATTTTTTCAATTCATCCATATATCGGTCTTATTACCATTTTTGGTACAATTATCATAGTTTCAACCGCTTTCTTTAACGCAGTAGCTACTAATAAAATGCTCGGTGAAGCTACCGAATTTTCGATAAAAGGCATGACCCAAGCTGATATTGCAAACAGAAATGCAGAAGCAATTGAAGCAATGGGAATGATGAAGAATGTAACAAAAAATTGGCATAAATTTAATATATCAGCCCTTAATAAGCAATCGGTTGCTAGCTATCGTAACGGTGTTATTTCTAACTTTTCAAGGTTTATCCGTAACATAATGCAAATGGCTGTTACCGGTGTCGGTGCTTACATTGTTGTAAAATCTCACAGTGCAGATATGACTCCCGGTAATATGATTATGAGTTCTATTATAGTTGGTAGAGCTCTTGCTCCTTTCGATAATGCTATTGAGTTATGGAAAAGCATGAGCGGTGCTATCAAATCATATAAAAATATTAATAATTTATTTAATACTTATACTTCTAGAAATGCAGCAATGCCAATTCCGAACGTTGAGGGCCATCTTACCGTTGAAAATGTTTATTATGCTCACCCTATACCAAAATATTTACCTCAACCTCCTGTACCGAAATATATCTTAAAAGGCATTAGTTTTGCAGTACAATCAGGCGAAATTTTAGCTATTATTGGTCCTTCAGCTACAGGAAAATCAACTTTAGCTAAAATCATAGTCGGGGTATGGAAAGAGTCATCAGGTTCCGTACGTTTAGATAGTGCTGAAATTTATCGTTGGAATAGAGAAGATTTTGGTAGACATGTTGGCTATCTGCCTCAAGGAATAGAACTTTTTAGCGGTAGTATTAAACAAAATATAGCTAGAATGGAAGAAAATGCCGATCCACAAAAAGTTATTGAAGCAGCTAAAATAGCTGGTGCTCATGAGATGATATTAAGATTTCCCGATGGTTATGATTCTGATATCGGTCCCGCAGGCTCTAATCTATCAGGCGGACAGAGACAGCGTATCGGACTTGCTAGAGCTTTTTACGGAAACCCAAAACTCATCATTTTAGATGAGCCTAACGCTAATTTAGATGAGGCAGGTGAAGTTGCGCTTGCAAATGCCTTAAAACAAGCAAAACTTAAAGGAATAACAGTTCTTGTAATTTCACATAGACCTTCCGTATTATCCGTTGTTGATAAAATTCTAATATTACAGGATGGAGCCGTTGCAGTTTACGGAACAGAAGAAGAGATTCAAAAACACTTTAAAGCTTTAAAAAGCGGTACAATTCATATTAATGCCGACCAATAATGTCATATCATGGTTTGACCCTATGTTGTACAAACACGTTCAATGATGTCATTCCTGCTTCCGCATGCATGACATCACAAGCAACGCTGACAAACACTGACTAAATTATAATAACGACTAAATTTTATGCAGGATTTAAAACATAATCAACCTCAAATTACTCCAGAACAATTAAAACAATTATTATCTTTAAAAGAAGATGCGTTAAGCCTTAAAGGTCAAAGCTCTAAATGTAAAACTTTAATAAACACTACATTAAAGAAAACTTCTAATGCTATAGAATTTCTATTAGTAAAACTTGATAGGTTTGTTAATTTTATTACAAAGACAATCGATAAAGATCGTAATAACGTAGTACAAACTGCAAGATCACCTATACTTTTCGGTATTTATGTTATTATCTTTTTAGTATTGATAGGCGGATTATGGGCGGCTCTTGCACCTCTTGATAGCGGTGCCGTAGCTATCGGTATAGTAATACCAAGCACAAATAAAAAAATAATCCAACATCATGAAGGCGGAATAATTAACAATATTTACGTCAAGCAAGGTGATAAAGTCAAAGAAGGCGATAAGTTAATAGAGCTTGAAGAAACTAGAATAAAAAGTGAGCATGAAAATATTCTTGGTCAGTACCGTCATTTTTTAGCAACTGAAAATCGTTTAATTGCCGAACGTGATAATTTAGAACAAATTGAATTTTCTGATTTTCTAATGCAAGATATAAACTTGCCGGAAGTAGCTAAAATAATTCATACCCAGGAAAATTTATTTAGATCTAGAAAAGAAATATATAACTCAGAGAAAGATGCATTATATCAACGTATTGCTCAACTCGAGAAAAAAATTGAAGGTTTAGAAGCAAAAAAAGTTGCAGCTACTAAAACAACTGAAGTTTATCAAGACCGTTTAAAAGCTTTAAGAACGCTAAAAGAAAAAGGCTTTGTACAAAAAGCAGCCTTATTAGACCAAGAGGCAAAAGTTGCAGCTTCAAAAAGCGAGATTGCAACAACTGAAGCCGAAATAGCAGGAACACGTCATACTATTACTGAAAGCCAAATTAGTATTATAAACCTACAAAATAAATATACTGAAAAAACTTTAACAGAGCTTCGTGATGCACAAGTACAAACCGCAAGCCTTAAAGAAAAATATAATGCCCTGACGGATTCGCTGAATCGTGTGATAATCAGATCACCTGTTGACGGTGTAGTTAATAATTTAAAATATCACACAATTGGCGGTGTTATAGGTCATGGACAAACTATTATGGAAATTTCACCGATTAATGATCCATTAATAATAGAAGCAAAGGTATCTCAAAAAAATATTGATTCAGTACATGAGGGATTAGTTGCAAAAATACGTTTCAGTGCATTTAAATCAAGAACAACTCCAACATTTACCGGTAAAGTGGTTAGTATATCCCCTGATATAGTACAAGATGAAAGACAGCATCCGGGGCAACAACAAGATAATTATTATGTTGCAAGAATTGAAATCGATATGGATAAATTTAACAAAGTTGCTAAAGTTAAAAATCTTGCACTACACCCCGGTATGCAAGCTGAAGTACAAATCGTAACAGGTACAAGAACACTACTTAGATATTTACTTGATCCCGTTACCGATACGGCATTTAAAGCTTTCAGAGAAAAATAGATAATTTGAAAATTTCATCCAATAGTAATATATTAAGAATTTTTAATGAATATTATCATTAAAATTTCTTAATAATTTATTGACTTTTAACCAACAAAGTGTAACGCTTATTGTACAATACTAATTATATAAATGCTATGTTAGGCTATGAACAAGAACAAAGAAGTTTAAATAAAGAACAAAAACAAGCTGTTGGATTACTGTCTATAGGTACATTTCTAGAGTATTTTGATCTTATGCTTTATGTACATATGGCCATCCTTTTAAATAATTTATTTTTTCCGGAATATGATCCTTTCACTTTTTCATTGCTTACTGCCTTTTCTTTCTGTTCTACCTATTTGCTAAGACCTATAGGAGCATTAATATTTGGGTATATAGGCGATCATTTTGGACGTAAGATTGTAGTTGTTTTAACTACCTTATTAATGGCTATTACTTGTGTGATTATAGGTAGTATGCTAACATATGCACAGATAGGTATAACAGCCTCTTGGGTTCTTACTATATGTCGTATAATTCAAGGTATGTCGGCAACTGCAGAAGCACGAGGTGCAGAGTTATATTTAACCGAAAATTCAGCTCCTCCTATACAATATCCATTAGTAGCAATTATAACGGTATTTTCTGCCATAGGCACCACTGTAGCACTAGGTATTGCATCAATTTTTACTAATCAAAATATTTATCAACATGAATCAAGTTGGCGTATAGCCTTTTTCGTTGGGGCAACTATCGCTTTTGTCGGTACTATTGCAAGGACTAGTTTAAAAGAAGCAGATGCATTTTCAAATAAAAGAAATAAATTAAAACTAAGACTTCAAGAAAATAATATTATGCTTGAAGAAATTGACACAGATATTCTAGATCCAAAAGTTCCGAACGCCACTTCTATTTGGTATTTCTTTATCCAGTGTGCTAGACCTCCGTGTTTTTATTTTGTGTATATATATTGCGGTGATATATTAAAAAGAGAATGCGGATTTACTCCAAATCAAATTATAAATCAAAATTTTTGGGTATCTATAGTAGATTTACTCGGTATTATCAGTCTTGCATTCATTAGCTATAAAATCCATCCTTTAAAAATATTAAAAATAAAATTATATCTATTTTTTACCTCTCTCATTTTTTTCCCTATAATGTTAAATTATAATCCTACCCCTTTATATATTTTTATTTTTCAATGTTTAGCTGCATTATTCGTATTTGATCACGTACCAGCAGCTCCTATATTTTATAAATATTTTCCAGTTTTTAAGAGATTTACATATACTAGCATGCTAAGTGCAATAGCAAAATTATTTACTTATATTATAACGTCATTTGGTTTAGTTTATATTACTAATTATTTAGGATACTGGGGATTGTTTTTAATTTTCATACCGGTAGGTATAACTTTCTTCATGGGAGTAACTTATTTTGAGAAAATGGAAAAGCATCGAAGTTTATAAGTTTATGAAAAGCAGAGTTTATATTAAACTTTAAATTATTTTTATAACATTCAGCATACATAAGCTCTGAAACTAAAGATATTTCAAGCATTTCACTTAAAACTAGGAAGCTTTTTAATGTCTCTTTAATTATTTTATGAGCTTTTTCAGGCGATTGAGCTCCTAAAGTTTGTAAATTATGTATTCGATCGAAAAGTTTTATAAGAGCAGTATCATATCTTTTTTGTTTAATTAATAAATTAAGATTTTTTGCTGCACTAATTTTTCCACAAGGTTTTATTCTAGTTAGACCTTCTACATGCCTTGCTACTTCTTCATCAAAAATATTGCTAATCATTTCTTCAGTCAGTTCAGTATCTTCAATAGTGTCATGAAGTAATGCAGCTTGTAGCATTCTAAAAGTAAAGAGTTTAGGAACTTCTTTTGCTACAAATTCTGCTACCATAATTGTTACTGCGATTGGATGAGAATAATAAGGGTCACCCGATTGACGCATTTGCTCCCCATGATATTTACGAGCATAATAAATACCTTTTTTAACTTCTCTAATATCAACAGGTTGTTTTACTTGGGTATTTAAAAATAAAAGCCTTTCAATTAATTTATCTGAATACTTACAGCTTACAAAATTTTTTTCCCAAAACTCTATATCTTTCATAAAATCTTCCAATGCTATATTTATTTTATTGGTCTTTCTTATGATTATCTTTTATGTTTTCTTTTTTCTATTTTTAATGTTAAATAATAATTATATATTAAAAATAGTTTTTTACAAAAGGTTTTTGCTATCCTTAACTATCCCTATATTTTTCCAACAATCTGAATATCTTTATTTTGTCGTGATAAAAGACCTACATATTTAGGCATAAGCATTATACGATTTTCACAGCTTGTTATCAAGGTATGTTATCAAGGTATAATAAATATTATAGGGGTTTCTGCTATTACTTATGTCCTATTTTAATTTGCAACTAAATAAGATAATAAAAACATTATAATTTATATTAATCTCGTTAGGTTTTACTATATTTGCCTTTCATAAAGTTCTAGAATTCTTTTAACATACTATTAATATAAGTACAGTTACCATTTACTATGTATCTAAATTTTGATAAGGTAATGCCGACTTTAATAATTTTCTCTATCAGTGATTTGTATATTTTAGCAAAGAATATTACAAACTCTTTTACCAAAACAGCAAATTTTAACTGTTATTATAGCATCTTTAGTATTTGGGGTCGTACATATTTTCAAGGCGGACTAATATATATTCTTAAGTACTATATGCTGGTTCTTCTACGGTTATACATATAATACAATAGCAAAAATATTACGCTCTATGATAGTCTATTTTGGTCTAAATCTATGCCATTTAAGTTATAGAGTTTTTGTTTATTTATAAAATAAATGATAAATATAATAACTAGGTTTTATGAACAAAGACACCCCAACCAATTTATTACCTTCTAAATATAAGATAACAAGTTCAATAATGCTACTTTAACTTTATTTTTAATAACATCTCGAATACTAGTTATTTTACACTTCTTGCAAAAGGAGTATGTAATACTACTTTTGAAAGAAAAGCAGTATACACCCTACAACTTACTCGGATCAAAGCTAAAATTAATTTCTTTCCAGTGGTTAAAGCGTCCAGGATCAAGATTTTCGATAGGGCTTGCCTGCCATACCGCTCTAATTGCATTATCCGCTAAAGCTTCACAAACGCTAGCCGTAATATTAGGACAAATTTTTTCTTGAACTTTTACCTGCTCAACGTTACCCGCTTTATCTAGCGTAATGCTAATAATGACTTTTACTTTATTATTACCTCTAACCCCTGCCGGTATGTTACTCCAATGTCTTTCAATCTGTCGCTTTATTAGCGCACTTTCACTATCGGAAAGAGGCAGCCCTTCCGTATAAATACCTTTAGCTCCTTTTGCATTATCAACTTTTTTTGATCTTTTATGCTTATTGGATTTGACATTATCCCCTTCTGAAGATTGCTCTAAATTCTTAAGTAACGAATCCAGCTCATCAGTTTTAGGTTCTTTTTTCTTTACCTCCTTTGGCTTTTTTTTAGACTTCTTCTTTTCTTCTGCTTGTTTTTTTTCCTCTTTTTTAGACTTTTCTTCTTTGATCTCTTCTTTCTTCTCAGACAATAGCTCTTTTACCTCTTCAGACTTTGGGTCTTCTATAGGTTTATTCTCTTCTACTTTTGGCGTTTCTTCTAATGTTTTAGTCTCGATTTCTTGTGCTTTTTCTTCTTTAGGCGAGTCTTGTGGTTCTGCTTTAGGCTTACTCTGCTCAGACTTTTTAGCATCTTCGTTTTCTATATGTGCTTCTTTTTGTTTTGTCTGAGTGATAATATTGGATTTATCGCTAACAGGTAATATTTCAAAAGTGATAGTTTGCTCTTCTGGTAATTTTTCAAAAAGCGAGGGCATACCGAATAGAAAAAAATATAAAAGAAGTAAGTGCAGAACAATAGAACAACTAAGGAAAATCGTAAAATTATCACTATTTTTTTGATCGTTACTTTTCATTATGTTTAATATTTGAAATAAGAGCTACACGAGCAAATCCGGCAGCATGAATTTCAGCAACTATCTCTACTACCTGCCCATAAGAGATATTTCGATCGCCTCTTACAAAAATTCTAGCATCCTTTTTTTCTTTAGTGATATTTGCAAGCTTGTCGGCTAAATATGCTCTCTCTATAGGAGTTTCAAGCAAGAAAATTTCACCTTTGTTATTGATGGTAACGACTAGCGGTGCATCCTGCCCTGAAATCGGGCTAGAATTTGTATCAGGTAAATCTACGTTTATACCTGAAACTAGCATTGGAGAAGTGATCATGAAAATAATTAATAGCACAAGCATCACATCAACAAGCGGCGTAACGTTAATTTCGCTAACTACCACTCTTTTGCTTTTTCTATTACTTCCGGCAAGCTTTATAGCCATTACATTTTCTCCTGATCAATTGCCTTGGAAAGTATAGAATTTAACTCACTAATAAAATCTTCAATTTTATTGTTGATAAGAATAATACGGGAAATAAGATAGTTGTAAAAAATTACTGCCGGAATAGCTGCAAATAAACCTATAGCTGTTGCAAGTAATGCTTCGGCAATCCCTGGTGCTACTACGGCAAGAGAAGTATTTTTTGAAGTAGCGATTGACTGAAAGCTGTGCATAATCCCCCAAACAGTACCGAACAAACCTATAAAAGGACTACTAGACCCAACAGTTGCCAAAAAGCTTAAATTTTTCTCAAGCTTTTCAATTTCTCTATTCTGAGCTAAGTACATTACACCAGTTATACGCCCTTTATGATTATTTTTAAGTGCATCGGAAAGCCCTTTGCTATTTAAGCTTTTACACTCATCCATAGCTGAAACAAAAATTAAAGCTAACGGATTATTAACAGATCTTTTTATACTATCATATAACTGTTCTAGTACTCTCCCTGACCAAAACACATTTTCAAATGCCCTCATTCTTCGCTGTACTTGCATTAGCTTAAATATTTTATTCAAAATAATAGCCCATGACCAAATAGAAGCAATAAACAAAATCAACATAACCGATTTACCTATAATGTCGGATGAGCTTATTAAAGAAAAAATCGACAAATGATCTTGTGTAACGACTTCTAAACTGCCACTAATATTATTAATATCCGTACTCATAACTTCCTTAAGTAAATATATGCTAAAATAATATATAGTTATTTTCTTTTTGTCATTAGGTTATGTGAAATTTTTTAGTGGTCAATTCAGTGTTTTTGTATGGCTCTTAAAAAAACACTGCGGTGTTGTCATATTGTAGCTTGACCACTGTATCTAGAAAAAAATAAAAAAAGACTGGACCTAGTGCACAAGTCACAGAATGACATATACTGCTTTAAACTATTACTTAACCTACTTCGATCTTTTATATAAAGCGTCGCTCTTAAATTGAACTTATGGTTGCATATGGAATTAATTCAATATTTAATCTATAGCGTTTGGTCCATGACTTAATAAATACAAACAATTATTTACCTCAGAAGAAATTAGAAACTGAGATGTTTGATATAATCATTCAAGCTAAGCACCATAAACAACATTCTAATGAAGAATTAGTAATATTATCTAATGACATTATTAAAAAAAGATAAGAAGAAATAAAACCTTAAATATAAATCAATTAAAAGTTTGTCTTTAAACTATAGAGAAATTTATATTAAATCTTCTAAAAAATTATAAAGATTATGAACATTATTTTTGACACGAAGAACAAAAAGATAGATATTCAAAAATTAAAGCTTGTAATGATGTCTAAGATTAAAACTACTGAGCAAGAAAATATTTCAATTTATCAAAGCACAAATCATCAAATAATTACCAATTGCTAAAAGAAAATACTTTAAAATTGCAAAATTTATCATCTCCTTATGAATATAATACTGCATTTATAAATCTGATTTTCTAGGTTCTGTAGATAACTATTATAATTATTTTGGTGATAATTTATGAATAATCTTGAGCATGGGTGGTATATACTTGTATGTCGTTCCAGCAGAAGCAGTATTGTTAAGTGGATTGATTCTACCCCTATCATCCCACGACTTAATCGTGGGATCCTTATAATATTAAAAGTACTATAGGCTGTTTTCTAGATACTGGGATCAAGCCAAGGTATAACAACCGAACGTGTTTTCAATCCAAGCAACAATGCCTTGCTGGAATAACATCGCAGCTAGGACTATCTCAAGCAATTCTTGTTAAGTAATAACCTATTTTAAATTAAACAGTCTATTAAAATGTATTCTTAAACTTCTTTATTATTATTTTTAGAATAACCTTTTAATAGTAAAATTTTACAATCTTCTCATCACATTGTAACAGTTCTAAAGCCAAACTAATACTAAAAAAAATTTTAGGAGAGTACTATTATAGAACAGCTTATGCTTATGAGAAAACGGTATATTATAATACATCCCCCAAATATTATGAATATGCTTTCGCACTGCTACCAAACAACATACAGCAATAATAATTTATGTAATTTATGTTCTAATTATAAAATACAAGGGAAATTTAGTTTAATACAATATGTACCGGAAGGATATATAAAATACTTCTTAGAAATTTCTTACAAAAGTGAGAAGTGAATTTCAATTAATAAAAATACCTTACTCCTTCTACTCATCGCTATATGCAGGTTGCGAATATATGGAATATATGGCTTTTTATAACAAAATTTCACATAAACAAACAATTACAAAAAAAACAGCAATCAATATTAAATGAAAAACTAAAAGCACTTAGTGATTTCTCAGGTAATATACTTCTAACATTATAACTAGCCATATGTACTACACAATTTAACACGGCTTCTAATCTTTTAAAGATACTGTGGTATCAAATAAGTTAATATGGCAAGGCTCTTACAAAACTTCATAGTTACATAGAGCCAAATCATATGTTACCTCAAATAATACTCTCGAACCCAATGAATCGAACCCAATGAAAAAGTAGAAGTTCTTAAGTACTACTTTAATAGCAGATAACGAGTCTAAATTAACTGCTGAAAAATTTGAAAAGATTTTCCAAAATGTTGAAAGTGCTTTGCAAAATGAGTCTTAGAATATTCCTAAAGAAGCTAAAATTACAGTTGATAATCAAGAAGTAGCAGAGGGGGTAAGGGGGTATGGCTATATTCCTAGGTAAACATAGAGAATTCGATTATTACGGTACAATTTCTAAAAAAATTTATGATAGATTTGATAAAAGTAAAATTTTGTATTTTTGCTTCAAAAAAAGCATAATACACTACAAACACGTAGTAAACGGGATTAAGCTTATTAAAAAGAATACTGTTAAAGTTAAATATGATGGCGCAGGGGAAGTTATTATTAAATATTGATGAGTACGGTAATCATGATGAAGTAAAAAAAATTTGTTATTCATCATCAACTGGAATTTTATTATATAGCATAATATAAAACTTAAGACAATCGTTGTGTGGTATATTAATCTCACTAAAAACCAGCTCTTCTTTTTTATTTTAAATTTTAAAAAAGTTGTCTTACCTGCTCCATTACTACCTACAAGACCATATCTTTTATTATTGTTGATATACAAATTCACATAGGTAAATAATATTTATGTACCATAACTCATGGCTAAATTATTTATAATTTAGATGTTAGGTTAAATTTAGAAATGATTGAGAATATTTAATACTTCTTCAATAACTCAAGAGTTTTCGCAAAATCAAGTATATATTCTTCTTGTGTTTCTAAATCTTTAAGTTTTAAATTATTATTTGCTTGCTCTTCATCACCTATGAAAATAATAAATTTAGCATTTTCATTTAAAACACGCTGCATTCTTTTAGCTATTTTACCAGTGGGTTCTATAATAGTAGCAATATTTTTTGTTCGCAATTTATCTACAATTTCTAGAGCATAACAAATATTATTTTTACCTATAGGTAATACAACTACTAGACTTAATAAAGATACATTATATTCTCGCATTAAAGCAATTCGCTCAATACCGGCAGCAAAACCAATAGCCGGCATATCATCGTTATTACCCATGATTTTAGCAAGCCCGTCATAACGTCCGCCGGCCAGAATAGTAGATTGCGTTCCAAGCTTTAAAGTCGTGAATTCAAAAGCAGTATGGCAGTAATAATCAAGCCCTCTAACCAAACGTGGATTTATTCTATATTTTACACCTAAAATATTGAGATATTTTATTAAATCCTCAAAATATTCTTTGGATTCATCGGTATAATATTCAGACAAGATCGGAGCAGCAGCTACTATTTTTTGATCAATTTCGTTTTTAGAATCAAGAATCCGCATTGGATTTTTGATCAGCCTTACTCTACTCTCTTCTGATAACTGATTTTTAAAATCATTTAGATATTCCACCAATTTTTGTTGATAAACGCTTCTTGATTCACTACATCCAAGAGAGTTAAGCTCTAAGGTAGTATCCTGCTCTATTTCGAGTGCTTTAAGTATGTCTACCGCTAACTTTAAAGTTTCGGCATCAGTCATTGCTCCTTTAGCACCGATATATTCGTAATTGAGTTGGTGGAATTGTCTTTGACGTCCTGCTTGCGGCCTATCATAGCGAAAAATAGGGCCAGTAGAGAAGAACTTTAAAGGTAATTTATGTCGTAAGTTGTTTGAGATAAAACTTCTTATAATACCAGCCGTGAACTCAGGTCTAAGCGCTACAGATTCATTGCTTTTATCTAAAAAACTATATATTTCTTTACTGATTATGTCAGAGCTTTCGCCCATTGAACGATTGAAGACTTTAGTATACTCGAGGATAGGAGTACTCATTTGTTTATAGCCGTATAATACTCCAACATCTCTTGCTTTATTAATTATATAGTCGTGAACTTTATAATCATCCGGCAAAAGATCTTTCATGCCACGAAGTGGCTGGAGTTTATCTAGCATTTGTTTAATTTTGTTTTTGTAGTATGAGTTTTCTATATCATTCCCACAGAAGCGGTAATCCAGTAACTTTTATTGTAATCCCGTGACTTGATCACGGGATCCAGTCTTTGTTAATTTTTAACTGGATACTGTCATCAAGATACGGTATATGACATGTAACACTTAATTTTGTTTTTTTTTCATAAAAAATGATCTTACAATATATAAAACAAATATTGTAATAAACCAATATATTAATGCACGACCTGCCGTTAATAGATTAAGTTCACTGTCATATATTTGAATCAATAATAAATATGCACAAGCAATCAAAATAAACGGTACAATAATAAATACTAAAGGACATTTAAAAGGTCTTTGTACATCAGGTAACTTTATCCTAAATAATACCACTATTATTGTGACTGTGATATAATCAATAAGTGCTCCCATTGAAGTAAATTGCGTTAATAATTCCGTAGCACAAAAGCCTCCAAGGATAGCTGCAAGAGATGCAAATATTATAATCGTAATATATGGGCTATCATATTTTGGGTGTAGTTTTGCAAAACTTTTCGGTAATAAACCGTCACGTGCAATCGCATAGAAAATACGTGACGTTCCATATATATTCATCATTAACACCGTCATCATACCGCAAACAGCACCAGTTGCGACTATAGCAGAACCAATCTTGCTATGATTAATAGTTAAAGCATAAGCAAGCGGTTGATCGTTATTTAACTGATTAAAAGGCGCAATACCGGTAACAAGTCCTGCCATCGTTACATAAACTATAGTCGTTAAAACAAGTGAGCCTATAATACCAATCATTATATCACGTTTTGGATTTTTACATTCCTCAGCTGCGGTTGCAATCGTTCCAAAACCTGTGAAAGCTAAGAATAAAATAGATGCACCCACTAAAACATTACTAAAACCGAACGGTATAAAATTGTTCCAGTTAGTAGCATCGAAATGTGGAACAGCAGCAAGTATAAAGACAAATATTGCAGCCATTTTTATAAAAACTAAAATTGCATTTAGTCGCTTACTGTCTTTAGTACCTAAATATAAAATAAACCCAATAAATACTGAAATTAAAAATGCCGGTAGATTTACTATCCCCCCGTTTGTCGGTACTGTAGTTAGCTCTTTCGGTAAGTTAATTCCACCAGCCGCTAGTATTCCCTGTATGTAACCAGACCAACCAGCCGCTACTATTCCCGCAGCAACACCAAGTTCTAATATTATAACACTACCGATCATCCAGGCGAATACTTCGCCAAATGCTACATAGGAGTAAGTATAAATACTTCCGGAAGTTGGAAGCATTGCAGCAAGTTCGGTATAAACAAGTGCTACGAAAATACAGGTAATACCTGCAATCGCATAAGATAGCATTACTGCAGGTCCTGAGTATTTAGCAGCAACTATACCGGTAACAACAAATACACCGGTACCTATCATTGAACCAAGCCCTAGTAATATTAAATCGAACGCTCCAAGCGTCTTGCTAAGACCGTTTGAGCTGCTGCCTATCTCCTTTATAGATTCAAAGCTTTTCTTCTTTAAAAAACTCATTAGTTTCTCCGTACTGTTTTATTATATAATTATTAGTTTGATGTCATTCCTGCGTATGCGAGAAGCCAATTCTTTTTGGTGTCATACCGCGACTTGATTACGGGATCCAGTCTTTTTTATTTTTTTGGACCCTGTGAATCAAATCACAGTGTGATAATAATATCCCTAGTAATCCAGCCACCGCCAAGTACCCTCTCGCCATCATAAATAACGCATGCTTGCCCAGGGGCAACGGCTTTTTCTTCGGATAAAAATTTTACTTTCATTTTATCGTCACCAAGTTTACTTATTTCGGCTAAACTAGGCAGTCTTGTTGAGCGAATTTTAACGGCTACTTCTAGCTTCTCATTATCTTTAATCTCATCTGCAAGCCAATTCACATCTTTAATTATAAATTCCTGCATATTTAGTGCGGATTCCGGTCCTACATATACTATATTATTATTAGGATCAATCTTTATCACATATAAAGGTTCATTATAAGCTATACCAAGCCCTCGACGTTGCCCTATAGTATAATTAATTATACCGCTATGCTCTCCTAGCTCAAATCCGTTTACGTGAATAATCTTACCTTTTTTACTACTACCTGGACGTATTTTATTTATTACATTCTTATAATTTCCATCAGGTACAAAACAAATATCTTGGCTGTCAGGCTTATTTGCTACCTCAAGCCCGAATTTACTAGCAAGCTTTCGTGTTTCATCCTTAGTAAACCAACCTAGAGGGAAACTTAAATAGTCTAATTGCTCTTTAGTTGTTGTAAACAAAAAATAACTCTGATCTTTTGCCGGATCAATCCCTATATGTAATTCAGCTCCGTTATCACCGTTTATTTTTCGTACGTAATGACCGGTAGCAAGCTGAGCTGCTCCAAGCTCTTTAGCTGTTTTAATTAGATCCTTGAACTTTACCGATTTATTACATTGCACGCACGGAAGCGGTGTTTCACCTTGTAAATAGCTATCAACAAAATTTTCTATTACCGACTCTTTAAATTTGCTCTCATAATCAAGTACATAATGAGGAATACCCAGCTTATTCGCTACCATTTTAGCATCGTAAATATCCTGACCGGCACAACAGGCATTTTTTTTGCCTACTGCCATACCATGATCATATAACTGCAAGGTAATACCTATTACGTTATATCCTTGTGCATGCAGCATTGCTGCAACTGCCGCACTATCAACACCGCCAGACATTGCAACAACTATGATAGACTGCTTATCACCTAAATTAATCATAAGAACCTAAAATAAACAAGGAGTTATACTAGATTTATAATTAAATTACAACACTATCTTTTGATATATTAAAATGCTATAATTAGCATTGTTTAATAATTATCAATTGCATCATTGCGAGCATTTGCTCGGAGCCATGGCAATCCAGCAAAAAAATAAAAAATGTGAATTTATAGCATTTGTAACTGATGTAGCCTAAAAAATTTTAAAAAATATGTTATTTAAAATATTATACAAAACAGTTGTTACATTAATACTAATTTATTTAATACTGATTATTTTAGAATATGCACGACAAGGTTTTATTAATGACTTATCACTACAAAAAGTAGATTTATCTATTCAAAATTCTATAAAAGAACCTATTTATTTAGTTTCTTATACTGATGGCCCTGAATATATTTATCGTAATCAGAATGCAACAAATCATTATGCAATTAATAAAGGTATAGATTTCATATTTAACTATAAGAAAAAACACCTTAATCAAATATTTATAGAAAAAAACCAAGAAATTTTTAATGAACCTACAGGAGCAGGTTTATGGCTATGGAAGCCTTATATTATACTTGAAACAATGAAAAATGCACCGGAAGGAGCTATTATAGTATATTTAGATTCAGCGTTTGTTATTAAAAAGCATATCAGTAATTTAACAAATCTTTTAGGCAATAATGATGTATTACTGGTACATGATCGCAATCGTAAAAACGGTAGTTTTGTTAAAGGGGAAACTTTTGCTTTAATGGATTGTCTTACTGACGAATGCAGAAATGACGATCACATTTGGAGTGCTGTTATTATTGTGCGTAATACCGAGCTTTCTCGTTCTTTTATTGAAAAATGGCTAAAAAGTTGTGAAGATATTAGAATTCTTTCAGGTAAAAATTATAACATTTACCCTAATTATAATGA
The DNA here is from genome assembly GCF_000014345.1 of Rickettsia canadensis str. McKiel. NCBI lineage: Bacteria > Pseudomonadati > Pseudomonadota > Alphaproteobacteria > Rickettsiales > Rickettsiaceae > Rickettsia > Rickettsia canadensis. The sequence continues at coordinate 822,919 of NC_009879.1, forward strand.
ATATAAATGGCATCATGCCGATCAATCAGTACTTAGCCTTATATATCACAAAAATCCACAAGCGGTTAAAGTAATAGAGTATAAAGAAACAATGCCTTTTTTATCTTGGTTTCACCGTAAATATTCAGATAGCTCACCGTTAAAACATTGGTATAGCATATATGGTATAGAACCTATAATTAATTTTAATACTAATGGCAAAGTTTTACCTTCTACTGCTCTTATAAATACTCCGCCGATTGTTAGACTTCGTAAATGGGTTATCGAGAATATTAGATTATAAAGACTATGGATAAGCCTTCTATAGTCTAAGAGTTATCATAAAATTTCAACATCATTATCATAATTTAGCATATTAGAAATAGTTAAAAATGATTACTTATTTGTGATTCCAATAAAATTTTAGGCATCCAATTCTATTGTTTTGATTCTGTGGTATTTTTTGTGTATTACTATAACCTAAGAGATAAATTTTATAATAAGCAATATATGGACATACTTCCTGAATGTTGCCTTTATGTAGTTTCTTAATTCCTGCACTATAATATCGAAATTTAAGATTTTCATTAGAACAAATATCTTCATAAGATCTATCACTTTTTAACTCATCCCTTTTATTTAATACTTCTGGTTTAGTAAGACCTTTAAGTTAATTTTTAGATTTCTTATAAATCCAACCAATGTTTACTCATACATTTTTGTGTATATGTAAATAATTAATAATAGCCATCTTAGATATAATATATTTTGGATGTCCTGAATCATTGTTAGTTATCCATTGTGCTTTTGCAGTACTTTTAATACTCTCACATATATTTTCATAATCTATATTGTCTTCCAAGTCTTTATCTTCTATTTCTGTATCTTCTTTCATCTTTAGCACATATCTAGCAAGTTACTAAGAGACTTCTTATAGACTTCAATACAATACAACTCCTTAATTCATTAATATCTTCTCCGCTCTTCTTTTACCATACTATTAGCAAGAATAATAATTAACTTTGAGTTATTACCTTGATTTTTGTTAAATAAAATTTGTAGTAGTCATTAACATCTACATTACATCGATAGGTGGTAGCCCGATACTTAATCCATTTTTTGACCACAGGCTTAACACGTACATTATATTTGACTTTTCTTGTAAAAGATTAATATTATAACTAACTAGTGATAGAGCATTTTCTATGGAAATATTGTCTTTAGTTATACAAATCTCTTATAATTTTTAAGTTAAAATAAATTGTTTATTAATATTTTTGCCGGACAATACAAATATGCTCTAGCATTTCATACAAACTACAGTTGACTACTGCTATTTGACCCTGTGAAGGAATTTACCTCAACACCCAAAACTTTCACAGCAAATCCATCAGATATAATGTTTCCTGTAATAAATAATTTACTGACGCATTAAGATATTTTAGCATCGTGTAAAGCATTAATGGCCCCTACAATTTCAAGTGCATTAGTGCGATAAGAACATAACCGTTTTTTCATGTAATTAATTCTTGCTTCTGAAGCAACGATATAGCCCATGCGAAGCCCTACAAGACCATATGCTTTTGAGAAAGATGGTACTAAATAATGTTTTCATGAATTGCATAATTAAGAATATCACCTATAAAATCAGCACATGCCTCTAAAATCAGCAGTGGGACAGTCAAATCAGAAATTAATTCACTTAGATTATTAGGGTTGCATATATGTATTAGTGCAATATCCAGTTCTAGTCCCGTAAATAAGTCTTTTAAATCTAAAGTGAAATCAGTTTTAAGCAGAATAGTTTTTGTATCCACACCAAGGTTTGTAATTATATGCTATAGATTCAGGAAAAGTGACTAACTGGTGGCACAATAATACCTTGATTTAAAGAATATATTTTCCATCTTCAAGTAGTTGATTTGCTCCTGCCTCAACTATAACATTAGTGCTACTGATATTATAATGTTTAGCGAGAGCTTCAATTAACCTATATTCATTCGGATAAGTAATTAATAACTGATGCAGTTTTAGTAATAGCAGTAATAACTTTAGATGATGCACCTAAAGGATTTTCAACAAGTGTTAAATAATACTATTATAGCTAGTTACAAGCAGCATAGGTATGCTCTTAGAGTTTTTTATAAAATTCATATTAAATCTTATAAAAACTTATAAAAAATAAGGAATAAAAAATTAGAATTTATAAAGATTGCTTATTGATTTGCTATTTTGAGGTATTTGAAAATTAATAAGATTTTTGAAGGAATAGTTACTCCTATTTCAAAAAAAATCTTATAATTTGCAGCAAAAAATAATCAAAATTAAATCTTTTTAGAAATCTTCATAGAGACTTAATAATTAAGATTAATTAGCAGCTAAATCGTCTAAAAAACAGAGATTTATAAAAAAATGTAGAAGTAGTAACAAGTTGATATAAGAAAGAAATAATAGAGTAAATTAACTTAGAAATACGGTTATTTTTATGATTTAATATTATTTTTTGCATAAATTAGTTACATTATTTATCATAGTTAAAGAAAGCTCTGTTAATGAGCAAATTCTAAATTGATAAAAAGATTTAATATTTATGAAACTCCTGATATTATTAAATTCTATGTACAAAACTAATTCTTAATTTTGCGAAATGTAATACAAATAAAAAGTAAATTATAAAGATTGCTTTTAGGATTCAATATTATTTATTAAATTTAACATCTCGAACTTTAAAAAAACTATAAGATAAGGTAAGTATTTTAACGTCTTGCATTTCAGGATCAAGCTCAAAATCTTTATCTATATAAAACGTAACCGGCATTAAGACTTTTTCACCGGCTTTTAATAATTGTTCTTCAAAACAAAAACAATGAATTTTTATGAAATATTTTCCTGCTTTGTTAGGAGTGACATTATATACGGATGTCCCTATTATATCGTTATTGCTTAAATTTTCTGTTTCATAGAACACTAGAGTATTCTGCCCTGGAACAATTTGCACTCTTTGTTGCCTTGGAATAAAACGCCAAGGCAATTTTTTATCAACATTAGAATCAAACTCGATAATTATAGGCTTAGTGCCTTTTGTCTTAGAATATACACTCACCGTTTCTTTGACAGTAGTGCCACCATATCCTGTAACTTTACAAAATAAATCATAAATAGGTACGGAAGCAAAACTTAGTAACACCATACTGATTATTAAGCCTAGTAAGGAAAAAGCAAAATTTCTATTAGATTTTTTAGACATTATTGGATTTTATTTAAAAATACTCTAGAAAAAGTTTATTTTAGATCATATATATGTTAGTATAAAGAAAATAGTTTTTTAAGGTTAGTATGACTAATAATATTAATGCATTAGCAATCTCTAGCGAATCAGGATTTTATAGCTATTTACAGAAAATCAATAAAATCCCTTCACTTACACAAGAAGAAGAATTTTTATTAGCGAAATCCTATTTAGAGGAAAATGATTTAAAAGCTGCACATAAATTAGTAACTAGCCATCTTAAGCTTGTTGCGAAAATTGCAAGCGGCTATAGGACGTACGGTCTTCCTATTACCGAATTAGTTTCAGAAGGTAATATAGGTTTAATGCAGGCAGTAAAAAAATTCAACCCTGAACTTGGTTTTCGCCTATCAACATATGCGATGTGGTGGATTAAAGCCGCCATACAAGAATATATATTAAAATCTTGGTCATTAGTAAAGATGGGCACAACAGCCGCACAAAAAAAGTTATTTTTTAGCCTTAACAAAGTTAAGCATAAAATTACTAATTTATATTCAAGGGCTATTACTACTGATGATTTTGTACAAATAGCAGATGAGCTAGGTGTTTCAGTTAATGAAGTTTCCGAAATGAATACTAGAATTTCAGGTCCTGATTTATCGTTAAATAACTCTATAAATAGTGACGATACAGAATCAGGAGAACTAATAGAATTATTACCGGAAACACGCCCTACTCCCGAAGCTATGGCTATTAATAAGCAAAATTATACTACTAAAAAGCACTTACTAGCAAGTGCTATGAAGATTTTAAACGATAGGGAACTTCGTATTTTAACAGAGCGTAAATTAAAAGATACTCCTAAAACTCTAGATATTTTAAGTAGTGAGTATAATATTTCTAAGGAACGTATTAGACAAATAGAGAATACGGCGTTTGAAAAAATAAAAAAGTTTATTTTAAAACATAGTAGAGCAGTAAATGTCATGCCGTGACTTGATCACAGCATCCAGACAAACAACTTAAAACACTAATAATTTTAGTATTTTCACTGGATCCAACGATCAAGTTGCGGGATAACATTAAAACGTTTTCCAATCTATGCAACAATACTTATTAATTAATTCAGTACCATAGACCATTCTGGATCAGAAGCATCTTCAGGGGTTATAATTTCTCTTTCATTATGACCTGTTAGGTCAATTGCAAAAATTTTGTTTTTGCCTGGAACTTTAGCTCTTGACGGCCAACCTTTAGCAAACATAATAACTCGTCCGTTAGGCGACCAACAAGGGCTTTCGACTAAATATCCGCTTGTTATTATCCTTTCACTATTCTCATCATCTTGTGGGTATGCTTTCATAATTCCGATATTAAAAGTTTTGCTTCCGTCTTCTCCTCTAGTAATCTTAGTAAATGCTATATAGTCTCCTCTAGGCGACCAGCTAGGAGCAGCGTAAGAACCTCCGCCAAAACTAATACGCTTAACATTACTACCGTCTGAATTCATAATATATAATTGAGGAACACCGTTTCTATCGGAATTATACACAATTTTTTTACCATCTGGTGAATAGCTAGGAGAAGTATTAATACCGAAACCGTCAGTTAATTTATGCAGCTGTTTAGTAGCAAGGTCTATTTCATAAATATGGGTCGAGCCGTTTTTAGCTATTGACATTACGGCTTTTCTACCATCCGGTGAGAATCTAGGAGCAAAAGAGATACCTGCAAAATCACTGACTATACTTTCTTTTCCTGTTTTTAAATCTTTTTCATAAATAAGTGCTCTTCTTTTAGTTGCGTATGAAACATAAAAGATCTTATCCACTGAACGGGCAAACCTTGGGGTTAGTACTAGTGACGTTCCATTGGTAAGGTATTTATTATTAGCTCCGTCATAATCCATCAAAGCGATTCTTTTTATTTTTGGTAAAGAACTGCTTTCTGATACATACACTATTTTGGTATCAAAATAGCCAGCATCACCAGTAATTTTTTCATAAATTTTATCAGCAATTTTATGTGCGGCTCTTCGCCATAAATTTTCCGGTACCTCAAGAATTTCACCGACGAGTTGTTTTTCAAGCAACGTATCCCATAATATAAAACTAATTTTAAGCTTGCCGCTTTCTAGTTTTTTAACTTCACCGTTTACTAAAAGACTAGCATTAATTTGACGCCACGCAGCAAAAAGCGGTTTATCTTCTATTCCTGTCTTGTCTTCTATAAAAGATGCAGAGGAAATAGGATGAAATAATCCTGAAAGCTTTAAATCATTAGAGATAACTTTAACCACATCATGACCTACTATATTATTAGTAGAAGTATCAGCATCAAACTTATTTACTGCTATAGGTGTAGGGTCAGCTCGCCCACACTCAATGTTTATTGTTTCAAGTGCATAACCAGTACAACTAAATAATAATAGTATAAAATATATAATATTTCTCACTCAAAATACTCCTTTTTATCAGATTCCGTTGAGGTTGTTAAATAACCTTATGTCATTCTCGCACAAGCTTTTTTGTGTAGGACGGTAAATCAGTTGTAATCCCATAACTTGATCGCCGGAAAAATCCAGTCTTTTTTAATTTTTAACGGATAGCGTGGGTCAAGCCACGGTATAACATCAAAAATCAACTACCAAGAAAAATCGTTCTTAACTCTTCCCATTCTCTTTTAGTCATACCGCTAGTTTCATGAGTAACTTTTTCACCTTTTATCATTCTTTTAATTACGTCCAAACCTTTACGTGAAATAGTTGCTCCATGCAAACGATATTCTTCAAAAGCCTCATAAGTAAAAGGTACCCAAACTTTGACTATCTCAAGCATTTTTTCGGCATAAACCCTAATTTCATATTGAGCGTGAGAATCGGCACGCAACCTTAAAAAATGAAGCAAATTATGTAAATTAATCTTCCAATACCATTCAGTATAATAATTTAAAGTTAAATTCATACGGGCAAGTTCTCTTGCTATACCTATAGCATTCTCATCTATAATATTACCCTCTGCATCAGTATTCATCAGCTCCGTATAATGCCCATAGCACTGCCTAGCATCCTTTTCAAGAATCATTAATACTTTTTCTGCTATTGCCTTTGGTACACTATCACCCTCTCTACATTGTTTATTTACGGCAGATTGCGAAGCAATATTTGCCGGTTCAGGTAGATAAAACTCATTGCCTACAATAGAGTATCTTGCCGAATATTCGTTAACACTAGCTGTTCTGTGCCTAATCCATTGCCTTGCAATAAATATCGGTAACTTAATATGAAATTTGATATCACACATCTCAAAAGGGGTGGTATGATAATGTCGCAGTAAGTAATGTATTAACCCTTTATCTTGGTTTAACTGCTTTGTCCCCTTACCGTAAGAAACACGTGCTGCTTGTACTATAGCACTATCATCTCCCATATAGTCAATAACTCTAATAAAGCCGTGATCTAACACTTTTATAGGCTCGTATAAGATTTCTTCTAGTGCCGGGACTACTAATCTTTTTGTGGTGTTGTGCATTCTATCCTCTGTATTTTTTGTTGCAATTATTACGTTGTTATGTCATGCCTACGAAAGTAGTGATCTAATATCATCCAGCAGCTTGATCACGTGATCTAGTCTTTTTAAATTATTCTTTTGATACCGTGGTCAAGCCATGCGGTATGACATCCTGTACTTTTTGATCCACATAGGCAAACCTTACCCCTTATAACAAATAACTATATAAATTCTTATCTTTTCTTTTCAGCCATAATTTTGCCGGTTGGTATCCTAAACTAGCTACCAAAAATTTTCTCTATGGTTCATGTCTTTCAAATGTGCCATTTTATGACCTACTAAATATTACAGTACTTCACAAAAGGGAGCAAAAACTAATCGCCAATTAAAAGCAAGGTTTCCTCTACTATAACAAATTCCCCAACAAGTAATATTTTTCATTATTCTAATATTGGAATAAGTAAAATTATGTTTTTTGGATATATTCTCTACTATTATTTTTATTTCTGCTAATAATTGCTTTTTAAAGAATAGTTCTATACTAAGTTTTTTAGTATCCTACTCAATACACTTCTAATGTAGAATCATTTAGTTTTACCTGATTTTTATATTTCATAAGATTTACCTGAAATAAAAATCTTATCTTCATCCTTTGGTATCTCAGTTACATTACGACGTAATTTTTGCCTAACCCAATATTCTTTACTTAACAGAAAAATTATAATCTTTTTCATCTTTTACCTTAAGTAGGTAATACAAGCTCTGCCCCTTTAGACGTATAATGCGGATAGCTATATTTTTAGCTTTACACTTCTCCTTACTATAACATTTTGAGGTTCGCCATATTTTTTGGTCATAGTAACAAAATCTTCCATTTAAAATACTATTATTATTCATTTAGGCTAGGTATATATTTGCTTGGATCAACTGCTACTTTGTCTTTACGCATAGCAAAATATAACTGATGTTCTACATGCCCGATAACACTATTTTTAGCAACCTTATCACCTTTGTTAAGTAATAAATCGTCTAAATTAGCATATGCTACTTCTAGATCGTCTTTATCTAATTTAACTATTACTAAATTACCGAATTGTTTATTAAAACCTGAATATATTACCGTTCCTGCAGCTATAGATTTAACTTCGCTATATTCTTTAACTGCAATACCTATCCCTTTACTTTTACCAGCTTTAAACTCGGTAATAATTACCCCGTTTAACGGTTTTGCAAAGTTTAATTGTTCTATCACTTCTTCATCTTCGTTTTCATGCTGAAATATAGGGATCTCAATATTATCATTATCATCTTCTATAATTTTTGCCTTTGGTTCTTCAAGAATACCACTAACTTTTTCTGATGTAGTAGTATCTTCTATAGTTCTTTGAACTATTAATCCTTCATCGTAATCTTCATCGTAATCTAGTTCGGTAGGATTATTATTTGCAGTAATAGCACCCACTTTATAATCAATTGGAGCAGGTGGTTGATCAACGCAAGCAATTAAACAAAAACATATAATAGTACTAAGTGCAACAGGATATTTCATATATTTAACAAAACTATTATTTACATTAGAAAGCAAATCTTACATAGTATATAATTTTATCATTATTTTACATCAAAAAATACACTATGAAAACTTATAATTATTGTTGCTAGTGACCATTCAGGTTACAAGCTTAAATCTTAAATTATCGATTATTTAGAACATAAATCTTTAAAAGATTTATGATTGCGGAACAAATAATACACAAACCGTTGATTATCCTGATTACGCTAAGAAAGTGGTAGATACTATTATTGAAAATTTTTTAGCACCTATCGGTATTTTAATTAATGATACGGGGGTAGGTATGTCTATCACTGCTAATTGCAGCTCAGAAATAAGAGCCACTTTATGCAATGATATATAACTGCTGAAAATGCTAAAGCTCATAACGACGCCAATATCCTAATACTTGATGTAAAAACCATAGACCATGAAATAGTATTTAATATTAAAGATAGGTTTTTAACCATTATTTTAACCATTAAATTTGAAGGAGGCAGACATAGCACCCGCTTATCAAATAAAGTAATTTTATAAACTATTAAACATTGTTAGGTTGCTTGCAGCTTTATCAACAGTAACAGTATAATTACAACCATTAAATATATTTAGCTTACCTATCTAATATATTGGGAAAATCTGTTGTATAATTTTCGTATTTTAAAACAAATAACCATAAGATTTGGTGATTCTCAAAACTAAATTCAATTATACTAAAAATTTCTTTTTAGTACTAAAATTATTTGCTCTTTTGAATATTGATAGCCTTCTTCTAATACCTAAAACTAATATCGTCTTCAGTTAAGTAACGAATTAGAATATGTATCTCAATGCCTATCATATGCAACTTTAATAATTGCATTCATTGCATCTATAGTTAGAGTATTTTGGTAAAATATGTTTCAAGTTTTTAACTGATTTATTTATAGGTATAAAAGAATTATCTTGTACTATTAGTGCTAGCTTACTTCCTGTAGATAAATTTAATTTCTCTCTAATATAACTTGGAATTGTCATTTGCCCTCTATTAGTAAGAGCGACAAGCTGTGTGTTCATAATGATCTAATTTAAATATTTTCAGTATAAATGCAGAAATCATTTTATAATGCAGCATTATTAATTAAATTTCAGTTATTTAATTTTTCTCCAAAAATATATCTTTAACTTAATGAGACATTCCTATATGATTTTGATAAAACAATATGTACTCCGAATAAGAGTATGATACTGCTTAATATGAATCTTCAAGAGTTTAAACAAAAATATAATTATGATGTTGCGACGAAAATGATGCAGCAATATCTAGACATTAAATTTGCTCATTTAGATTGTTTACTATTATTTAGAATGGGTGATTTTTATGAAATGTTCTATGAGGATGCAACTATTGCAAGTAAAGTACTTGGCATAGCTCTAACAAAAAGAGGCAAAAACGGTGAAGAAGAAATTCCAATGTGTGGTATACCTTATCATGCTCTTGAGAACTATTTAACTAAGTTAATCAAAGAAAATCATAAAATTGCTATTTGTGATCAACTCGAAACACCTGAAGAAGCAAAAAATAAAGGCGGTTATAAAGCGGTAGTTAGTAGAGACGTTACAAGGATTATAACTCCAGGTACTATAATTGAAGAAAATTTCATTGCTTCAGACGAACCTAATTATTTAGCAAGTCTTGTAATACCACAAAATAAAGAAACAGCTAGCCTTTGTTATGTTGATCTTTCTACTTCTGAAATTTTTGTAGTTAATGTACCGGAAGCCGAAATTCTTAATGAACTTGCCCGTTTAAAACCTCGTGAAATTTTACTTAGTGAAAATCTAAGATCTTCCAATCTTGCAGATAATATCTTCAAACAATTAAATTTTCGTATTACCTATCAAGTAGATAGTTTTTTTGCAGTTAATAAATGTGAAAAAATTATTTTAGATTTTTATAAAATGAAAGATATTAAAGGAATTGGCGAGATATCTAGCGGTCAAATTTGTACTATAGGTAGCATTTTAGAATATTTATCGTTAACGCAAAAACAAAATATCCCTCATTTGCCGATCCCTAGGATTATCAATTTTCATAGCTATATGGCTATTGATGTTGCAACTAGACGCAACCTTGAAATTGTAACAAACTCACAAGGCGGCTCGAAAGGAAGTGTACTAAGCACCATTAATCATACAGTTACTAAACAAGGTGGACGTTTATTATATAATTTTCTTTCGAGTCCTTTAACCGACATTACCAAAATAAATCAACGTTTAAATATTACTGATTTCTTTTATTCTAATCCGGCAATAGTTTCAAAAATCCGTGAATACTTAAAAAGAATTAGCGATATAGAACGATGCTTAACCCGTATTACAATGAATAGAAGCTCAGGTCATGATTTACTGAGTATTAAATATACTTTAGAAACGGCGACGATTATTAAAGGAGTATTTTTTGATGTTTACGGTGTTAATTTACCTGATTTTATTGAAAAAATTATTAAACCTCTCACAGGCAACGAAGAATTATATAATTTAATAGAGGCAACAATACGGGAAGATGCTCCACATAACTTAAATGAAGGCGGTATAATAAAACATGAATATCATCCGAAAGTAGCACAATTACATGATTTAATTAATAACGGGAAATTACATATTGAAAAGCTAAGAGATCAATATCGTAAAGAAACAGGTATAGATAGTTTAAAAATATGCCATAATAATGTTATAGGTCTTTTTATCGATATAACTGCTAAAAATGCTAATAAAATTACTGATCCTAAATTTATTCACCGTCAAACAACAGTTAACAGCGTACGTTATACTACTAATGAATTACAAAAGCTTGAAAGTAACCTAGTCAATGCTAAGACTTTAGTAATAAGCTTAGAAAAAGCATTATACGCCGATATTTGTAGGCAAGTAATTGTAAAATCTTCTTATTTACGAATGCTTGCAATCTCTTTAAGCAGACTTGACGTATTTTGTAATTTTGCTTATGTTGCTGATGAATATGATTATGTTAAGCCTGAATTTACCAATGATTTAAGTTTTAATATCGTTAAAGGACGACATCCTGTAGTAGAGAAAGCACTGCAGCGAGAAAGCAAAAGCTTTGTATATAATGACTGCCGATTATCGGAGTTTGAGCGTATTTGGTTAATTACCGGTCCTAATATGGCAGGTAAAAGTACTTTCTTACGACAAAATGCGATTATTGCAATAATGGCTCAAATAGGGTCGTTTGTACCAGCAAAAAGTGCCAAAATAGGAGTAGTCGATAAAATATTTAGCCGAATAGGTGCTGCCGATGATTTAATTAAGGGACAATCAACATTTATGGCAGAGATGCTTGAAACTTCGGCAATTCTTGCTCAATCTACCAAAAACTCACTAATCATACTTGATGAGGTAGGTAGAGGCACGTCTACTTACGACGGCGTATCTATAGCATGGTCAGTACTTGAATATATCCATGATAAGCTGAAATGCCGCTGTCTTTTTGCTACACATTATCATGAACTAACCTTTATGAGTAATTTTCTACCGGCTTTACAAAATTATACTATCGCTATTGAGGAGTTAGGTAAAGATATTCTGTTTTTACATAATATTATCTCAGGTGCTGCGGATAGGTCATATGGTATTCATGTTGCAGCCTTAGCAGGTCTTCCTGCAAGTGTTATAAATAGAGCGGAGCAGATTCTGCTTAAATTTGAAAAAACTTCTACCATTAAAGGCAAAAATATCTTATCGACGGAATCAAATAACTTCAGTTTGTTTAACCTCAAACCTAATAAAACTACTATAAGCAACAAATTATACGCAAAATTTAGAACTATTGATCCTGATAAATTATCTCCTAAAGAAGCACTTGAGCTAATTTATGAGTTAAAGAAAATGGTTTAATGTGAGTTGGCAGTGTTGCATGGATTCAAAAAAAGCATTTGATGTCATTCCTACGAACGCGGGAATCCAAAAATGATTGTCATTCCACGACTTGACCGTAGTAGGATCCAGTTAAAAATATTGCTTTTGGATACCGCGGTCAAGCTACAGTATGACACTTTGACACTTTTTCCAACCAATATTTGCTACAGGCGAAAAAATTAGGATTAGCAAAATTTTCTTTACCGTAAGTAATTTCTTTTCCATCGCAATCTAAAATATTACCGCCACCGGCTCTAATTAAAGCATGACCTGCCGCTATATCCCACTCCATAGTTTGACCGAATTTTGGATATATATCAGCTGCTCCTTCAGCAATTAAGCATAATTTGATTGAGCTACCTACGGCATTTATTTTACCGAATGAATATTTGCTTAAAAATTTTTTAGTAGCTTTATTTGAATTATAAAAACCTATTACTGCATTAAATTCCTCTCTTTTAGATTCGTAGTTAATAGGTATTTCTAAAGAATTTTGTTCGATTTTTAATTGTTGTTTCGCATTTGTATAATATAATTTATCCGCTGCAGGTTGGTATACTAAGCCAATGGTCGGAATATTCTTTTCAATAAGCCCTATATTTACTGTATATGTACTTTTACCGTTTACATAGCTTCGTGTCCCGTCAATAGGATCGATTAACCAAAAAGTATCACTACTTAATATAGGTAGCGGCTGCTCTTCACATACTATAACTATTTGTGGGGTTAAGGTTTGTAGAGTTTGATAAATTATTTTACTAATTTCCTTATCGGCATTAGTAACGAAAGAACCGTCTGATTTAATATCAGTCAATATTCCTGCCTTTTTTATATCTAGTGCAATCTTACCAGTATTAATAATTAAATCTTTTAAAGCAGCTATTAAGTTATTGTCCATATTATTTATTTAACATTTTTGCAGCGATATCATCCTCTAACCACTGACCGGTATTTAGAAGTACAGCCTGCTGCAACTCAGCGATTTGATGATCAGGTGACCCAGGTAATTGGGTCCACCCCAAATACTCAATTCCATAATATTCTATATCAACCATTCTTAAATAAGAGTCCATATTTTCTAAATCTTTTTTATTATTTGCAAAAATTACTATTTTTGTAGGTTGTGTTGGTATAATTTTCAAGAACTCTATAAGAGTTTTTACTTTATTTATATTACCAGTAAATATTATACCTAAATAAAAAATAGGGGCTCCAGCATCACTTGGATTAAATCTAAATACATCTTTATCATTAACTTTATTAGTAAAATTAATATTAAGTCTATAAAGTAAGGTATATAGCCATCCTTCATAATTTTCAATTAAATTACACGGAGTGGTTATTTCCTGAAGTCCTAAAACCGTTGCTCCTTGCTGTTTCATCTTATTAATTAAATCTACCCATTTAGATTCAACAAGCATCATTTGACGTTGCTCTATCAATTGTGCAATAGTTTTATTAACTGATGAGTTATCCACTGCAAGACTATATAAATATTTAGTAAAATTTATATAAGAATTATCTTGGTATCGAAATAATTTTGATTTCGGTGTTATAATAGTATTATCTATATTTACAAGTACCAGTGTATCTGCATCTATCTTCGGTAATAAATTTTTCATTGTTACAGAATCTACGGAGTAAGTAGGAATAATTTGACCATAGCCTGCATAGGAAATAACTAAGCAAAGTAAACTCAATACAACTTTACCTCTTAAATAACCTACCTTATAAAGAGGAATTTGAAGGAAACACGAAACGTAGCACCGCAGCGTACAAAAAAGTACGTGAGGATGTGAGTACTGAATTGACTTACAAATTACCTTTAGAAGAAGGTTATTTAAGAAGTCTACTTTTGTCATAAGGATTTTTACCTTTTGTACTATTATTCTTTAAAGGTGGATTATTTCTTTTTACTTTATTTATTTGAGGTATTAAATCATTAATGAGTTTAGTATAATTTGCTACATCTTGATCTTCTTGGGTATTTTTATTATTATAATGATAACCGATAAATAATATATTAGAACTATAACTATTAAGTTGAAATTCCATTGATTTTAATAATTCTATGTTACTACTAATCATTATAAAAGCTTTAGGCATAAATCTTATTTGAATAAGAAATTTAAAAATCATCTCTGCTTCTGGTATATTATTATTGGTCAATATGCCTTTATAAAATACTGGATAAGTATTAGCAAAACTGTTGAAATTATTAAAAATAATATAATTATTGTTTGGAAAACTATTTGAAAAATCAATATCGAAATTTTTCTTTAAGTAATCGGCAAACCATATTTCAAATTTAGGAATATTATTAAAATTACCGGTAAATCCTTTATTTACAGCTATTATAGGGATTTTACTATTACTAATTTCACTGACAAAATTTGGAAAATCCGATTCTTGTAACTCTTTATTATATTTAGCATTAGTTAAAATCAATTGCTCTATATAAATAGCTTTTGGATTTGTATTAATATTATGCAAAATAGGAGTGATTTTTAAATAAATATCCTTATCAAGGTGTTTACCGATAGGAACTAAAGACTTAAACAGAAATGCATCTAAAACTATTACTACTAATAAATCCTGCGGTACATAATTTTTATTATAATTTTCATTAAAATCTTGCTTTATTTTATTCAAGCTATCTACTTCTATAATCTCTGCACGAACTATAGACGCAATAAATAATATTAAAATAAATATATACTTTTTAAACATTAATACCATTTTGATTGTCATTCCTAAGGCTTTTTATGTCATTATTCCCGCGTATGCAAGAAAGTGTTGTTGCGTGGTTCGGTTTCCGCCCTGATCATTGTACGGCGACTTGACCACTAAATCCAGTTAAAAATACTAAAATTATCAGTAGTTTAAGTTGTATTTCTATATGTGTGGCCAAGCCACGGTATAAAACACTGCACGCGTTTTCCACTCCACACAACAATTTGCTTACACAGGAATGACATAGATCCACACCGCTCGCAATGACGAAATTTAATATATTAGTGTTACCACATCATAATGCTAATATCAATGCATATTAAATGGATTATAATATGATAAATATGTTTGGAAGTTTTTTAGCATGCTAGGTAGTATTGTCGAAAATGCATTTTGGGGTAGCACATTTTCAAGTTTAGGAAGATTTGCAGCAAAATGCTTGGTGAGTTATTTAGATCAACTAAATCATGCACCAACAGAATATGATAATATTAAAAATTTTAAAGAAAGCTTTAAATATACTACAGCACGTTACGGCGAACCAATACTACTAATTTTTGCAAGAGTTAACTACAAAAAATAATTTGGGCAGATCAAATTAAAAAGATAACAAATAGTACCCATCGTTAAAAAATATTTCCCATATTCCGACAACCTAAAATCCGTTACTAATTTTACTAACGAGAATATAGCTATTTCTTTTCATCTGCTGTGTCAGTATTTGTGAGGGAGAAATTACTGAGATTAATAGAGTATAGGCAGGATGATGAGGTAATAAATTTAGGCAAGTATAATTTTAATTATAAAAGGATCAGACACACAATGAATAACCCGATCTTTTAATTAAAAGCAACTAAGCATTGATAACACTCCAGCTTTTAGGTCACTTAGTTATATAGTATATGAAGAATTGCCTTTAGAAGATTTCAACAATATTAAAGTTTCTCATTTGAGATAAAAAGAAAAGTTAATATTTAACCTAGCAATTATGCAAAGGTTGAAAATTGAATCAGTAGCATTAATAACCCGGATCAGGTGAATTTATTTTACAAAGGTTTAATAATAAAACAAATAATAAAACACATGAAAGTTCTTACAGCTACATAATAAGCTATAAGTCTATTAACTCCTATAATCATTATAATATTCGCCGATAGTGTATTTCAGCCTCAATCAGCTACAAAATACCTGTCCTAATACTAAATACCGTAGTCCCTATAGTTCGGCGATAGTTTAGACATAAGCTATTGCAGCATAAACCGGCTATAGAGTTAACGACCCTCTCCTCTACCCTCATATTCATAGTACTTGGCAATGCAGTCGTTATAATAGCGAGCGATTGCGGCAAAATTAAATTTCTACAACGAGGAGCATAATTAGAACATATAAGCAGCGAGAGCGCTTAATAAAACTGATCGATAATAGTTATATTTAAAGCAAATAGAAATACCGAAAGAAAACATTATTAGCAAGCTTAGTATTCATTGATCAATCGATTTAATAATTAATTCTTATTGTTACATAAGTAATGAAACAGACTTAAATAGTCCAAACCTTAAGTCAATCGCTACCTTCAAATAGAGAGAATAGGAAGTTTCATCTTTAAAATGCTTCTATTGAAAGTAAGGTAATTAAATTCTTAATACAATTTTTCATAGGTTTAAACCCTAGGATTGCTTAATACTTAGTGCGTTCAGGAAATCCTGTTAGGTCAACCTACGTCCTTGCGGCTAATTTCTTTATTTCCTTTATTAATCCAATTCCATACTGCTAATTATTTCGGATAATAAATATTCTATATTATCTTCTTTAATAATCTGTAAAGCTTTAATACTTTGTAACTTAACTACATTTAAAAAGCACTATAACTAAACAGTAATATCTTCAAGTTCTGTTTTCCAAGATCCTTGAGTTTTATTTTTTAGTATTTATTTTATAATAATCAATTTTGTTTTCTTCAATAATACGATCTCATGATAAATGATTTGAGTGAATAACCATGTTTTAGAAGCAATAAATTTGTTAGTAATCTACTTGTTCTACCATTAAAAAATAAAATTAGCAATAAGGATGAGCGGATGTTTGGATTTATCGTTAAACTGCTAGATTATACTAATCTATTAACTCCTACATTTCCTTTTTTACCAAATAAGGAGCAATAGGATCAAATATTATACACCTACTACATTACTGTCATAATCTTTTGCTTCTACTCGGTTTAAGGTAAATTTATAATTTCCCTTATGACACATATTATCACTATAAACCAACATATCGCTATGTAATTTTAATATAAGCGATTCTGTAATATGTATTTCTTTATAATTATCAAAGATCAATTCAAGGCATAGTACAAATCCCCTACTATTTCTTACTCATCTCGTGTTTTAAATTTCTGAACATTTAAATTGCTATAAAGATTTTCTAAATCATCGGTAAGTTTATTACCATCAATACGGTTAGAAGAACCGGTAGAAGTTAATTACGTAGCAAGTTAAGTGATCTAGCGTTGAGGTAACAATTGCTTAGTAATGTGCCAGCTATTTTTTACTCCTTCAATTTCAGAAATTATAGTATAAATTTCTTGAACTAGTTCAGGATTTAAACTTAATCTTTTATGCAATGGTCACTATGTGAGATTATGTGATAAAGCTCATAATTTATTTAAATAAACTTATAGATTGACTTTTAGCCTTCAAGAGGCTTGGTTACCTATATATTGTTTTGCAAGGGATACATTATGTATCTAACACCAAATTCTATCATATCATTTTTAGTAGAAAAACTCTCACCTAAATTATAATTTAGTTTTACAGGTTTAAATCTCACTGTTGTAAGCAGCTCATCTATTCCATCAAGCTGTGCATTGGTATTTGACAATTTTCCTCTAAAATCATAATTTACAAAACCGTGTAATTGCGGTTTTACTTTTACGTCTTTTAGCCCCACTATACCTTTTATTTTTAAATGTAGCATAACAAGCTCCAACCATAGGTTTTATAGCTGTAAGGTTAGATATTACATAATTATCGCCACGTAATTCACCACTATAAATTTACCGATTGCAGTTTGATCACCTATAGAAAACCTGACGTCTTTCATAATTCTTAATTTTACTTCTACCGTATGAACCTATAGACTCAACAAAGAAATTACTTGTCTCACAATTATAAAGCCAGCAGATAGAGTATATATCGCCTATAGCTTTAGTCTTTCGACTTTACAACAATATCTCGATGGCGTAATTTACTATCAGCTCTAGTATAAAGCAGCACCAAGTATTATGCTGTCACTTAAAGCATAATCAAAACCTATTATTCCTCTTTGGGATTTAGACTTATATCACCTTGCCAAATTATTATGGAATTTTTGCATAGCCTTACACCATAGAAATGAACTACCCAAATACCCGTAACGATATTATCCTCATCACCGGTAGCTAATACCGCTTTGGTTAGTACGGCTCTCACGATTCTCACCGCTATTAGCTTTATTTAAAACACTTAACCGTACTTTCGTCCTTATTATCTCACCGAGTCTATTTGTTGATAACCGAAGAAACAAAACTGTCCATATTGATCGAAATATCAGTTAATATATCCTCTACTTCTCATTGATTAAACTCTCCAAGCCTCTCACTCACTTCTCACACATCTGTTCTTCCACCTAAACTATCTAAAGTTTCCAATACATTTTTTGTCAATCTTAAATCATTTAATACGGTAGCTGTATAGCTTTTATTACCTAATAAATTCAGCACATTGTTCAATTAATTGATCTATAATGCCTAGGGGGACCCCGTAACCTCATCTCTTATCAGGTTTGGATCAAAAATAAGGTATTATTCCTCCTCAATCGTCTTTATGACTACTTCCGCCGTTATCACCAGGATCAGAGTTTGTTGCATTACCACCACCATCACCATTATTATTCAGTAATACAACTCCATGCTCATCGCTTACCAATCTTATCAACCTGTTTAATTCTCTGCCTGTATCAACAGTAACTTTATCTTGAGTAACAGGAAGTAACACTTCCACCTGCTTCTTTCAATATTATTTCATATTTAGTATCAGGAGTAATTTGAGTAATATCAGAGCATGATTTAACTTTAATTACTTATATTAAACTATAATATCTAAAGCTGATATATCAACATTAGCCCTGTGACCGACAATATATAAGCGCCTGATTGCGCGTCTGATTGCAATGTTGTACCAAAATATAATAAATATAGAGAGGACCGTTATATGTAACATTTCCAGTATGTTTTAATTCATAAGTAGTTAAATCTAAACAGTATCCATAAATTGTGAATCGACATTTATCTCTCAATTAGAGAGCAACACTAAATGTGCTTTATTTGCTACTAAATTAGCTGCTTAATATTCTTCTTAAGAATAGTAAATTTCTCAGAACCAAACTCTATCTGCTCTATATGTTTAATTTCTTATTTTAACCAAACATTTTCATCAAATTTTGTAATACTACCATCATCAATTTCAGCATTTACTAAAACTATATATTTAAATATGTGCAGAAGCAGCAGCCGGTACAATGTAATTTATCTGCATTAATATTGGTTAAATAAGTAAATAGCTGAAGTGAACGAGGAAGGAGATCTATATCTACTAGAACTATTTTGTATAATAATATTCTTCTTAGCATTCCTATTATTATCTCGTTCAAAATATATATTCTTACATACAGCAATATTAATCTTGTTAGAATATACATCTCATTTAACAGTACTATTTTCACACTTGTACACTAACTAAACTATTATGTTTACTTCCTAAACCATAAGTAATACCATTGGCAATATTAAGTTTTACGTTACCGGTCATTAATCCTTTAACTGTAACATTAGCATTAGCATTTGCTATGGTAAAAGTTTGAGCATAAGTGACACCTTCTATAGTATCCACTCCATTAAATATTATTTCTTCTAAAACTGCACCGTTTACTCCTACCGTACTGCCAACAGTTCCATCAGCTACAAATACTAGCTTACCGCTATTTATTCGGCTGTAGTAGTAATATTGCCAGAATTATACTTTGATGTTCTAATTTTAATACTGATGCTTTATCTGTAAGAACTTGTTGCTCCCACATATACTTCGCTTCCAAGACTAGTCACTCCTGCCCATATCTCTATTCTCTTTCAGCTTGCACCCATTTTTGCACCTCTATGCCATATCTGTCACGCCTACATATTATCCATACGTACTTCTAGTACTTACACTACGGGTTAATTTAACACCCTTTGCTAAAGTCAAACTTGAGACCTGTTCAAATTAGGATTACAAGGAGCAATACATTAGCAGACAATGTCACAGGATTTGCTCGAATATTCACGAATTTTAAACTATTCATCTCTATTGTTCCAATAACATTACAGCTATTTATAGTCAAGTCCCATTGATTATTTGCAGACGTCGTGATTGAACAGGTCACTCCGTTTACTATTAATTCAGCACTATATAATACATCTCCTATCAATAATCTACTTACCGTAACATTTGCATCCGCATTATTAATATTAAAATTAGTAGCATTAACCTCTCCATAAAAATTTCCTATACTATTAATATTTACTTCTGATAAAGAATTATCATTATTTCCATGGAACCGGTGATTCCGTTTACTACTAAGCATACCATCTGCTCAAAAAGCGATATTACCACCTGCTCCTAAATTTAATACTTGGTTAAATGTTACTTTACTGCTATTTATTCATGCTTAGTAACTTTGTAAATACTGATATTATCTATTCCCTTAACTTCAAACTCTTTAAGACGATGTGTGTTATCTTGCCCTATGGTGTAAGGTCCTCCATTATTTGCTATACAGTAAGACCGTTTGTAATTGCCTCTACTCTTTTACTATCCCATATTCATCTTTTAGATCTAACGGATTTAAATTAGCGTATAATGTAAACTGCTTTTATCCATATTACCCATATTTGATATTTATTAAATCTAATTCCAAATCTGTCCCTTCAAATATTATCTTTGCAGTGTTATTTAATAAATCTACTGTTTTTAGCATCAATCGTATATTTTACGTTATCAGCTATTCTGATCTCTCTTATATCTCCAGCAATTGGGGCACTAATTGTAAAATCAGCATACAGAATTATCATACCGTTATTAGGATTTACTATAGCATTAATTACAGATAGTGCATTTATTACTAATATACCTCCATCTGCATGCTGATCATTGAAAACTACCATTTGCGCAATTAACACGCTCTCAATATTTACCTCTCTTTAATTTATTAATTTTGAACTTTAAAGATTTTTTAAATTTTAATTTTCTAAAAAATTATCTATTATCTTTTTTATCTATTTTTGAATTTTCAGATGATGTTTGACTATTAGATAATTTGTTTAACTGCACTATTAAGACCTAACTTATTTAAGGTTTCAGTAACGTTTTTAGTATCTATTATATTATTTTCATTTTTATGCAGCCGTAATACATAATAACTCATCTTCAAACAAAATAATAAGCTTAACTATTCAAAAGCAATAATGATCTCTTCCTTTAAAAGATACGAAAACCAATTACTTATACTAATCTGCAATTTTATCAAGTCAAGGAATTATCGTATCTTTCCATAAAGCAAGGTGTGATTCTTGCATATTGCTATAGGTATTATCACTGTTTATACCAAGTAGCTCTACAGGCCGGTACTCCAAATGCTAGTGCTATTTCTCTTGCTACCAAATTTGTAGATTCAATAAAATCCATATACTTTGGATTAATACTCATTTCTTGCAAACAAGCTCTCCTTCAAGCAATAAAGGCTTACTGGCATTACTATTACCACTACATTTCTCTGACAATATGAGTTTGCAATCTTTTAAATTGTTCATTGTTAAGATAACCGTATGTTGTAATAATGAATGATTCCAATAAGAAGATTGCTAAATGTGAGTCAATTAAGAAGAGAAGTGGCGTCTAAACAAGATAACATGTAATGCTAATCTAAAGGATGATAGTTTTTTAAATGCAAAACTCTACTCATCGTACAAATAGGATCAATCTTATAAATTCTATCACCGGCTGCACTTTTATATTTATATACAACTAAGTTGCTATGTTCTATAACTAAGTTCCGTAGCAAGAGCCAGTAGAGTAAATAAATCTCTTTAGGATACGAGTCTAGAGTTGATAAAATATAACTATTACCGAATAATAATTTGCTTGCAATTAGCCCACTAAAAAATCCGCTCCGGCTTTTTCAGGATTCGGGCTTTTTTAGTAAATAATGTATCGTATGGTCTGATATTATCTTTAGACTTAGCTACTAATAAACCGGCAATGCTTAAATTATAAAATGACTATAAAAAGCGTTATGCATTTTCTACGGTTTCTCAAGATCAAGAGCAAAAATATCAAAAAATATACGCTATAAGTTGTTTCTTGGATCCCGTTGGTCACAAGCTACACGGGATGACACAAAGTGCGTTTTTCGATCATCAACGTAACAATGCCTTTAAGGAATAACATAGTAGTCATATAGCAACACCTAATCGCTAAAATTATGACTAATATTCTTTCTAGCAGTACTTATATCTTTTAAACGTTCACAAACCTTTTCAAAGACTTGTTTAGGCAAAATATTTGAAGCATTAATTTGTAAAAACTTATCATCTTTTAATTTAATCGAAAAAGAAGGTTCTTGGAATTCCGGTCCATCAATTTCTCTAGCAATTTTTATATAATAACCGATTATATGACTGTTGTAATAATCGCTTGTACTAATCATTTTCTTAGCTATTTTATTAATCTGCATGTCAGTTTTAGCAGTATAAGTAACGGTAAGGGCAATGCATAACATAAGACGCTGTCTATGACTAAAAGGAATATCTGACGATAATATAAATTCCGAAACAAAATTTGCTCTAAGCGTTTTATCAATATTTTTATTATATTGTGCTAGCATTATAGCAAGTTCAATAATAATAAGAGTTGTGGAATCGGAATTAATTAAAAGATATTGTACTGCTTCAATATATTTTTCAATTTTACATATATTTTTATCAAATTTTACTAATCTCCTTACCCTCTCATAAATAATATCTTTTGCTGTTTCATGTGTTGGCAACGAGTCAAATCTTACTCCTTCTTTTAAACCATAATTTGAGATAATAATTTTTTCTGGTGAAAATACCTTAATCATTGCTTTTATTACTAAAACAGCATTATAATTTATGGCCTTCTGCTCGTAATAACTCAACTTTAATTTATCGATTTGCGATAATTTCTCTAAATATAACTCAAACTCTACACGATTTATTTCAAAATTATGTAAATGTTTAAGAGGATAATTTATAGAGTCCATATATATACGGCTCATTAGACGTAATGCACCGCCAATTAAATATAAATTAGGATAATGTTCAGCTCCAAATTCCTCCTCTAGCATTTTAGTAATCAGCCCGACATCACAAAAATTGCTCCTAGCAATAATTTTAGTACCAAGCGGCAATGATTTTAATTTACCAACCTTCTTATTTCCAATCTGTGCAAGCTCAAGACTTCCACCACCAAGATCCGCTACAATACCGGAAGCATCACTAATACCGGAAATTAATCCGGCAGCAGCTAAATAAGCTTCACGTTCACCTGAGATAATTTCAATATCAATATTGAATCTCTTTTTAATTATAGCTTTGAATTCATCTGCTTTAGGATGTCCTCTAAGTATAGCTGTTGCAACACATCTAATATTAGTAACAGAAAGCTTGGTAAAAATATGAATAAGATATTGTAGAGATAAATATGTTTGATGTTTTACATCTAAACTATCTAAATTAAGTAAATTTATAAGATAATTTCTAAATTTATAATTAAAAATTTCTGGAGCTCCAAGCTCATCACTTTCATAAACTACCGCTCTTAAAGCATTTGAACCGATATCAATAATAGCTGAACGCATTTGTGGATCTTACTCATTATTTTCCGGAGCAGTTGTTGTTTCAGTCTCTTCAGAATCCTCATTATTATTTGCCCTAGGATCAAAAGGTACTTGAATAGGTACAAAAGTAGGCGGTAATAATCTACTAGTAAACAACTTATCTTCGTAATACTTAATTTTACGAGATTTTATAGGTGGAAAGGATTCTATTAAAACAATTTGCTCATCTCTCGGTAACTGTATTACTTCTTGAGGTAAAAGTAAAGCCCTTTGAACTTGAGAAACATTTTGTGTTCTAGTAGAAATATTAAGATCAAAAAATAAAGGTTTACTAAATGATCTTTGTTCTACCGTCTTATTACCAACAAGCTGCGATATTAAATTTGCTGTTTCATAGTTATTAGCAGCAAAAGTAATACGGTATGTTGCATTAGATAAGAATGAATTCATACCGGCATCTTCATATGTTCCTTTTAATTGCTGCGTATCTTGAATAATTAAAAATAAACGTACTCTATAACCTCTAAAATATGCTATACCGGCTTTAAAAGTATCCATCTTCCCAAGAGTTGGGAACTCATCAAGTAAGAACATCACACCATAAGGTTCTTCTTTTACATCGGGTATTTTTCGGCTTAAAAATTCTGTAGCTTGCTGATAAAATACCTGCATTAATTTCTGCAAGCGTTGTATATTATCTGGAGTAAGTCCTACATATACAGTTGTTTTGACTTTTTTAAATTCTTGTATATTAAAATCAGAGGTAGCGGTAGCAGAATCGATTAACGGATTTGCCCATAATTCAAGAGATGAGTTCATTGTAGATATTACACCTGAACGCTCTTTATCAGCTTTTTGCAGAAACGCAGCAATATTCATATATGCAACAGGATGTATTACACTGCCTAAAGTATCAAGTACGACTGCTAGATTATAAACTACATCGTCACTTCTCATGGTACGCACTACTTCACCAAAAGATTTAGTTTTAGTATGATCAGCTATTAAATATAAAGTTACACCTAAAAATAAACTGCGTGCTTCATTATTCCAAAAATCCTTTTCAGGCATTATAAGGTTTGAAATTTTTTGAACGTCATCAACCATTTGACCAGGCTTAGTACTAACCCAATCAAGCGGATTGTAACAATGAGTTATACCATCGGGATTAGAAGGCTCCCACACAAAAACTTTCTGACCTTGTTTCTCACGCCAACCGCTCGTCAAACCGTAATTTTCGAGCTTTATATCATGTACTACTACAGAATCACTCCAAAATAACAAGTTAGGTATTACAAAACCCACACCTTTACCTGAACCGGTAGGAGCAAATAATAAAGCATGTTGGAAACCATCGGCAACAAAATATCCACCGGCATCAACACCTATTAACATACCTTTTTTAGATCTAAGACCTGCGGCCTCTATATCTGATGGTTTAGCCCAACTAGCATCTCCATATACTTTTTCCGGTTGCTTAAAAAATTGTAATGATTTTATTTTTCCAAAATTTTTAATGTAAAATATTATAACAATAATAGCAGGCCCAAGAAGAGATGCGAGTAGCTTTAATTTTAAATAATTATAGTCGACAATTTTTAACTGCCACCAAACATTAATAAGCCAATAAGCCCACTTATAAGCAATATTTATAGCATTTATATCTACGCCTAAAGCTCCAACTTCATTAGTAAAAATTGCAACAAATGCACCGCTTATCCACATGGTACAAAAAATAACAACCGGATAAATTATAGCATGACCAAATATATTCCTAGTAACTTTAAGTATCTTATGCCATTCCATGAATTGATATTCCTAGTTTTTACTTATTACTTAATATTTTATTATGAGATGGTAGACGAAGTTCAATTTGAAAAAGAGCAAGACACTTTGAAGCTTATAACTACAGCGTAGAATTACTACCTGAGGATTATAAGCAAAAAGTAACATAGCCAATTTTTCAAATTGAACGAGCTTACACCATTCTTTCAGCATTTTTGTTCTTCTTATAATATACTTCCGAAACATATCTTTTCCCGCTGCTACCACGTTTTAACTGCACAATGATATCTACAACGGTTAAAATATACTTCTTTACTTCTTCAGGCGGCATACCGAGATCAGCTTGCATAACCATAAGCTTTAACTGCTCAATTGCCATAGCAGGACTATCAGCATGCAGTGTCGATATTGAACCGGGATGACCGGTATTAATAGCACGCAAAAAACTAAAAGCTTCTTTACCTCGAAGCTCACCAACTATAATTCTATCAGGTCTTAAACGCAAACAGGCTTCTATTAAATCTTGAGTAGTAACATTTGCTCGTCCCTGTCCTCCTTTGGAGGCAAGTAAATGTACTCTGTTAGGATGTCTTGATAGTACAACTTCACGAGCATCTTCTACAGTAATCAATCTTTCTATTACAGGTATTGCAGTAAGTGCCGCATTTGTAAAAGTAGTTTTACCGGTTGAAGTACCACCGCTAATTATAATATTTTTCTTTGAAATAACTGCATGTTTAATAAATTCTTTAATCTTTTTTTCAGCTAAGAAATTATTTAAAATTACTGTATCTTCATCGACTAAACTCTCTGTTGCAGTTTCATCAAATGCCCCCATTTTAGCGTACTCATCTAAAGTGAAATTCATACCGCTAGGCTTTCTGATAGCATAAATGATTTGTCCTATTTCACAAGCAGGAGGAAACACTATTTGAATACGGTAACCATTTGGTAAAGTTGCAGAAAGTAAAGGCTTTTCTTCTGAAATCATCTGTTCGGTAGATTGAGCAATTAAACGTCCTAATGAAAGTAGATGTTCGCTATCCAGTTCCGGTATTGGCTGAGAGTATATATCGCCTTTCCTTTCAACCCATACTTCTCCAGGCTTATTAACCATAATTTCATTAATACCGTCTTCAGCAAATAAATTTTTAAAAGGAAGTAAAAATGTCTCTAAGGCAGCAAATTCTAAATTCATTTCATTACCTTCGATTTTAATAAAATGGCTTTTGGGAATTTATAATCCTTATTAACGTATATTCTAACCGGCGTACCTTGATTAACCGTCGTTGTCGGTTTAAACTGCTGCTGAGTTATCATATTTTGTACAACATTTGTAACATCTGTAAAAGCTTTAGTAGAAGCTTGCTGTGCTTTCGTCGGAGTTGATACTATAGACGTAGTAGTAAGCAAACTTGAAGCTGCCTTATTAACTGCCTGTACTAACGTAGATAATCTCTGATCGGCAGTATTCGCTGACGAAGGATCTTGGGCTGTTGTACATGCTTGAGTCATAATAGTATAAGCGTTTGAAGTTTTATCGGTAATAGCAGCAAGTACGTTAGTACAAATTGTAACTATCCTCATATTTGGATCCATTGAGGTATTAGATGCAATAGTTTGAGCAGTATTTAATAATTGTGTAGCTGTAGCACTATTAGTTGCTGCAGCTTGCGAGTTTATAGGAGGCGGCACCAACTTATCAAGGACTTTAGCAAGACCTATATTAAAGCCAGATTGTAAAACTGCATTTACAAATTGTTCTTTATATTTATTATCGACTCTTCCTTGTATCCCAGGTCTACCTAAATTATCAACTGTAGGTGAATCAAATTCTATAGTATAACCATTGGTTAAATCTATTCTATCCCATATTATAGAAACTCTACCGTAACTATCTGATGAAGTTGAGGTTGCATATTTACCAAATATTTTTGATCCTTTCGGTATCAATATAACTTTACCTTTCTCAGAAAATACGTCTCTACTAATAATGGCTCTTATTTCACCGCCGAGATCACTATTTATTGCCGTCTCAAGCACTGCATCAATTAATTTACCGCGTCCGAGAACCAAAGACATATCACCGCGATCTTTAAATGTTGCTTCTGCCGTAATCTGTTCCGATGCTTTTTTAAGCTCTACACCACCAACCAACACTATAGCTGATTTTCTTTTTGCTTCACGACGTTTCTTTGCTTCATCAGTCTCAATTAGCGTTCCTGAGGTCGAAGGCAACGAAATCGGCGGCAAAGGAAGTGTTTTGTCTTTCTTCTCTTCTACAGGAGTAGTAGGAGGTAAAACTGGTGGCATCTTTACTACTGGAGGAGGCGGTGGAGGAGGAATGGGTGTCTCAAGCTTCGGCGGATCAGGTAACTTTGGAATCTCTGGAATATTATCCTCAACATCTGTAACAGGTTTTACAATACTACTCGACACCTGAGTCTTCGGTATCTCTTCTTTTATAGTACCGAAAAAAAGAGTATAAAAAATATATATAAAAATACCACAAATTACAACTACTATTGCAATACTCTTATTAAAGCTAACTGAAATTTTTGATAATTCTCTTTGTACTTCAGGCGAATCTGCTCCTGATAAAGAACCGGTATTAGTATTATTATTATTTTGCTCTTCAGCCATATCTAAATTATATTAGTTAAAGTGTTTTTTTATTATTTAAAAAATTGTCATACCTTGGCTTGCCTATATACTGTACAGACGTTTAAGATATCATTCTACATGAACAATCTTTCATAGAACAACTAGAGTGATCGTACTAAAACCTTACCATGTAGTTACTGTTTTTCTTAGGATAGTAAAATTTAATTACATATACTAAATCCCTTTCGTTACCCATCATAAGTTCTGTAGAAGCGATATCAAATTCATATGTTCTTTTATTAGTTATAATAGTCATATTTGTACGAATATCTTTTTCAAGCGGTTTTATAAATAATCTATTTGCCAGAGGAGTTATTTTCCATGCATAAGAATCCCCAAGAATTATATTTTTGATTTCTTCGTTTTTAGCAAATTCTATATGTGATTGAAAACCAAAATGCAACACTAACAAATAAACTTCATTTGGATTATATATATAAGTTTTTATCCTATTATCTTTAGTTATAGATAAATCATCTACATAATAATTATTACTACTATTACTATATGGATCCTCTTCTATAAGAGGACATTTAGCTTGAGATATAAAACTACTAAATAATCCAAACACTAAAAAACAAAATCTAACTATTGTCATCATCTACCCTATATCCGTTAACTTGGAATCCTACCGGATTTATATCAAGTTCTGAATCTGTTAATTGCATAGGTACATAAGCATAACTTACTACTGCTATTTTATTATAAACTAATTGGTTTCCTGATGTTTCATTTACGGAAAATCTAACTATATATTTATCTGCTGCGATTTTTGACCATGATTTTATTACTAAAAATGTAGTATTATCTTCTTTATATTTTAAAATAGGATCAAAATCTTTATTTCTTATATAGCTAAGATAATTATAATAAACACTGCTTGTTGACAATAATCTTATTGTTGTACGAGCTAAAGTAGTAAAATCAACCGGATTATATGTTTCTCGTGCCGTTATATATTTCTTGATAAAATACCTTGTAAGAGACTCATCTGCTGTTAATACCGGTGATGACATAGGTTCTACCACCGAGGCACGTCCGGTATTACTATTAAGCTGAATAACAAAAGGATCAAACTGTTTAGATTTTACTACAAATGCTATTACTAAAGTTGATATAACCATAAAAATGGTTAGTATTATTATTAATATGATAAGTAAGTTACGTTGAACAATTAACTTATCAGATCGCTCTTCATACCAATTCTGAGTAATTTTTAAAGGATTAGCCGATTTAATACTTTCTTGATTTTGTGTATCTCCAACACGTTGCGAGTTATTACTTGATTTAAAGAAACCAAATATATTATTCA
Organism: Rickettsia canadensis str. McKiel; assembly: GCF_000014345.1. Classification (NCBI taxonomy): domain Bacteria; kingdom Pseudomonadati; phylum Pseudomonadota; class Alphaproteobacteria; order Rickettsiales; family Rickettsiaceae; genus Rickettsia; species Rickettsia canadensis. The sequence goes on from NC_009879.1 coordinate 852,534, forward strand.
TATCAAAGGTATTTTATTAAATTGTTATTGTGTAAAACTATTGCGTTTATGCTATATTCACTGAATTAACTGGTCTTCTTATACAAGGATTTACGCTTAAACTCGATCGATCATCTATATCAGCAGAAACGCACGGACTTTTAATTTCATAAGGAGCTGAAGGGGTGCATGACAACAATTGAGCAAGCATAATTAATATTAATAAAAACTTTAATGATTTTAACATTCTAATTATACATTATTAAATTATCTTGTTACTGTTTTAAAATTACCTTACTATACAACACTTCACAAGCATTTTTTAAAAAAATTTATTTATAAATATAAAAAAATATTAAAAAGATTGTAAACTAGTGCGAATATAGCAAATTATTCTCAAATGATTTGGAGAATTGGAATGTAAAATGAGGAGCAAACACACACAGCTATACTTATTTTATAGTTAAGCATGTAAGTTCCACGAAGTTTTGTAGAACCGATTCTGCAAAACAGCATGAGTATACAATAATAACTATAATCAATAATTATTATTGTATAATTTATTTATTTTCATTTTAAAGTTAAATACAATTTGGTATTGTAACAATAATATAAACTTATTTTATATTTATATTATTAAATTAACAAATCATAATCATATTATAAATAATTATGATAGACTTAAAACAAAATAAAATTAGCTATTAATCAATAATAAATGTGAATAGCAAGTTACTTTTGTAATTTGTTATTACCTATTTAGTAATTATGGACCCATTAACCAACGCAATACAAGAATATATCAAATCTGGTGAATATTTTATTGATGCAAGACAATGGTATAATTTTAAGTATATCTTACCGTTAAGTCATAGAAGTCTTCTACTTTTAATATGCACGGTTTTTACCTTATTATTGATCTTAATTTGTATAAATATCAATATATTGCTACCAATAAACGAAAAAGTAAGTTATTTAATAAAAGATGATGCCGAGCAACAAGCTACCATTACTAATACTAAACATTCATCATTAGTAAACCCTTATATTGCCGTTGCAAATATTATGCTTCAGAATTATGTAAAACAACGAGAAGAATATAATTATGATACATTAAAAGAACAATTTATCTTTATCAAAAATACTTCTACGAGTATTGTTTATATGCAATTTGCTAATCTTATGAATATAGATAACCCATTATCACCGGTCATAAGATATCAAAAATTATATAAACGCTCAATTAATATATTATCAATTAACAATATAAATGATAATAAGGCAGTTGTTACTTTTGAATCATTGGCAAAGAACAGTACAGGTGAAATCTTAGAAAATATGCTGTGGGAATCAAGGATAGGGTTTATAATGGATGCTATAGGTATAAATATATCGCCAGATACAGCGTTTAATTTTACCATTACTAGTTATAAGCTAAAATTATTAAGGAATATAAATCAGAAATAATATGCAGCAACTAATAATATTTTGTACTTTTATACTACTTACATTAGATGTATTGGCTCTTACTGTATCACGACCTTTAGGTCGAGACCCACGTCTAAGAGTTATGACTTATAACCCTGATGATGTTTTTAAATTTACAGGATATTACGGCTATCAAGCCAGTATAGAACTAGCAAGAGATGAGGAAATAGTAAGTATTTCTATGGGAGATACTACTTCATGGCAAATAGTGCCTGCCGGTCATAGGATTTTCATCAAACCGATGGAACCGGATGCTACTACTAATATGACTTTAATTACTAATAAACGGACTTACTTCTTTGAACTATATGCTGCAGAAACACTCGATATGCGTGACCCTGAAATGGTCTTTAACGTAAAGTTTCTTTATCCGGATGACGAAAATGACAATATGAGCGGTCATATGCAAACATTTTCTGCTTCCTTTGCAAGTCCTGATCTTACTCATCCTGAAAAATATAACTTTAATTACTATATTAGCGGCAGCGAAGAAATAGCTCCTATTAAAATTTTTGATGACGGTGAGTTTACCTATCTTCAATTTAGGGATAAAAACGCTGAAATTTCCGGTATTTTTGCTGTAGATGATTCACTTCGAGAATCTTTAGTAAATTATCACCTTGCTCAAGATAATCCCAATATGGTAATTCTTGAACAGGTTTTTCCTAAGCTTGCTATACGTAAGGGTAAAAAAGTCACATGCGTATTTAATCAGTCTTTCAAAGCATACTAGTAATGTCGCATTTAATATATTTCTTTGCCTTGATTTTACTAACTAATGGCTTATTTATAATGCTTACAAGCCGTAATTATATTCATAAAATTATCGGGCTTGGGATCTTTCAAAGTTCGGTATTAGTATTTTATTTAAGTCTTGGAAAAATTAAAACAGGTGGTGCACCTATTTTACAAGAGGGTATTACTACTTACACTAGTCCTTTGCCTCATGTATTAATGTTAACTGCTATAGTAGTTGGTTTTGCTACTCTTAGCGTAGCTTTAAGTTTAATATATCAAATTTATAAACATTTTGGTACAATATCAGAAAGTACAATTAATCTTGATAAATGATTGTCTCAACTATGTCATTCTTGCGGTCGTTGATTTCATTCCTTCAAACAAAAGCAGGAATGGCATCGGTTCCATGCAACAATGCCTTACAGGAATAACATATAGTATAATATAAGTTTTGAATAAAGTTCCATGATCCTAGCTAACCATTTCCCTATCATACAAATATTACTTCCTTTATGCGGGGCTTTACTCTCAATAATATCTTTTCGCTTTACTACCTTTGCACGAGTAATTACTACAGTTTATATTTTATCTAGCCTTTTGGTCAGTATTTATGGATATAGCATTATACAAAATATGGAACTATCTTATACAATGGGAGAATGGAGTTCAAAAATAGGCATAGAATATCGACTAAATTCGTTAAACCAAGCTATTATTATTTATCTTAATCTTGTCTTATTATTCTTTTTAGTTTTTTGTCATAAGATTACTAATCAAACAATCTTAAAATACATTAACAACAATAGAAAATCTTTATTTTACGGTATATTATTATTTGCTCACACCGGCTATTTAGGAATGATTGCTACTCACGATTTCTTTAATCTATATGTATTTATAGAGATTTCGGCACTTAGTAGCTATATCTTAATAGCACAAGGAGCTAATCCAAAATCTTTAATTGGAGCTCTTGATTATTTAATCATGGGTAGTATCAGTGCAACTCTTATTATGATATCTATAGGATTTTTATTAAGCATTACGGGCAGCTTAAATATGTACGATGTTGCAGCTTATTTACAAGAACATCATAATTCTCGTATAACTACTATAGCTATCGGTTTTTTCTTAATAGGTGCTATTTTAAAAACAACTTTATTCCCTATGCATTTTTGGATGATGAGAGCTTATAATAACACGGCTTCAGTTATTTTAGTATATTTAGCAGGGATTTCTACTATAATAGGAATATATATAATATATAAATTTACTTATACTATTATAGGCTATGAGACAATTAAAACAGCTATTACAAATTTTATCAGACCTACCGCTTTAGCTACTCTTATTATAGCCCCGTATTTTGCTTACCAGGCAAAAAACTTCAAGAATATTATCATTTATTCATGTTTTACTCAAATAGGTTATGTATTCCTATTATATGTTACTGGGGGTAGTATAATACTTTTACCAAGTTTATTACTTGTAGATAGTATAAATAAAATAGCTCTTTTCTTGATAGATGCTTATAATGAAAGCTATAAAAGAAATCCTAACAAAGTTTTAATAATAATTGTTATTATTTGCAGCTGCGGCTTACCTATCAGCCCGTTATTTTTTATCAAAGTAAATATTCTTGAATTATTATTAACGCAAAATCTACTATTAGATTTTGTTATAATTGTACTCAGCTCTGTAGAATCATTATTTTACCATTATAAAATGGTGAAAGTTATTTTTTGGAAGAATTAATGAACCTTTGACATTCTGGTACAATAGATCATAATTAACTAGACAATAGACCAGTTAATTATATGTATAATTCTATTACCACATTCGATACTCAAACTCATTGTTCTAAATTATGAGATCGTGCTAGTAAAGGCAAAGAAATTCTAAAAAGTAGTGGCAAAATTGTTCAAATCAATACAGAATATAATATTGAAACTTCAAGAATAGCAGTAATCAGACTGCAAAAACTTGCTAAAGAAATTAATTTACAACCTTCTGCTTTTGAAGAGTGGTGATAGAAATGAAAGTAAAAATGTCATCTTTTGTTTTAGGTTCCTCAGTAACTCTTGCATGGTTTATGCCTTTGAAACAGCAAATTTAGAAATATTAGATAAAACTGTAGCAGGAAAAGTAATTTTCCCTACTATTTGGTGGCTTGTGATATGCAATGTTTTATTGTATGCTAAACGTGCAAGGACATCTTGCAACAAAACAACGGCATCAAGCAATTTATACTCTAAAAGATATATACATCAAAATTGATCAAATAACTTTAGAGCATGCTTGGTTTAAAACAATGGGCATACACAATACGAATTAACTCTTTATAACGCTAGCTATTTGGAATTAGCATTACATTATATGGAATACCTATAGCAACACTTGATAAATCCTTAAAGCGAGCAAGGCAATATTGTAGGAATTATCACGATTTAAACACCTGGTTAGCTTATCATGATCACACAATTTACTACTCCGAGTCTCTTAATCTTATCAACTTTGCTAGTTGGTGCATTAAATTTAACAAGTCCGTATGCAACTAGAAAAGATAGTCTGATACGTAATTTCTTACTTATTATTATCGCTATTTTTTTCTTCGTTAATATTTTAATTATTGATTGGTTATTTTTAAAAGGTATTAGAGCAGGATTTGAATTTAATATATTTGCTAATTATTCCATAGGTTTTCATCTTGAACCTTTAGGGCTTATATTCTTGAGCTTAATAGGCTTTTTATGGATTTGCGCTTTACTTTACACTCAAAAATATCTTGCTATTAATAATATAGAACACTCTTCTAGATTCTTATTTTTCTTTAACTTAACTATTCTGATCGGAGTTTTAATTGCTTTATCTAGCAATTTATTCACGATGTTTATTTGCTATGAGCTTTTAACTATTTCTACTGCTTTTTTGGTAGGACATACCAAAAATAATATAGTACTTAGCGGGTTATACCAATATCTAAAAATTCTGATGATTTCTGCCACAATATTATTTTTACCGGCAGTGATAATTATTTATGCTAAAACCGGTAACGGAGATTTTACAAGCAGTAGTCTAGTAGAAAATTATTTTTCTAAAAGGCAATCAATTATTTTATTATTAATGTTTATTTTTGGAATTGCCAAAAATGCAATTTTTCCAGTACATTTGTGGCTTCCTGCCGCTATGGTTGCACATTACCCCATTAGTAGTTTACTACATGCTGTAATTGTGGTTAAAACCGGATTATTTTGTATTTACAAAATCCTATTATATATATTCGGTTTATCATATTTACAAAGGGTATTTGCTGAGTTTAACTGGTTAATTTTTATACCGATAGTAAGCATATTTTACAGCTCAATCAAGGCACTAGGCACGAATAATATCAAAAAAATACTTGCCTATTCTACTATAAATCAACTAAGCTTAGCATTGCTTAGTGCTTTCATGTTAACACCTAAAGCGCTTGGGGCTGCAATCTTACATTTAGTTTCACATTCTTTTACAAAAATCTGCTTATTTTATAGTATGGGAAGTATTTATAGTTTAAAGAAAACTGATCAAGTACAGGATTTACATGGTACATTCAAAGAATTTCCTTTAATTTCTTTTATTATATCTATCTCTTCATTATCACTAATCGGTATACCTATCTTTAGCGGATTTATTAGCAAATTCTCAATATTACTTGCCGCAAGCGCACAGAATCAAATCATCGTTATGATTGTCGTAATAGCTAGTAGTATATTATCAAGCCTTTACCTTCTTAAAATATTAAGCTCTATTTATAAACCTTCTTTGATAGAATCCAGAGTAACAACTATACTTCCATATTCCATGCGAATCAGCATAATAATCTGTGCTTTAGCTATCACATTATTTTACTTTATTCAAATCTTAATAAGAAAATTTTTAGCTTATATTACATAAAACATATTTACATAATTTATGTATAATCATATAACATGTAAATATGGTAGTTATTTTTGAATATGGCACAAATTATTAGAGCAACAGAAGTTGTACGATCTTTTTCGGATATTATGAATAGAGTTTACTATAAAGGTGAGAGCTTTGACGTTCAAAAAGGTAATAATGTTGTAGCAAGAATTACGCCCACAGAAACCAAGCCTTCTATATACTAAAGTAAGGAACTTAGAGGAAGCCTTTAAAAATGGCTCCACCTTTGATCCTGAAGATGCTGATCAATTCTGAAAGATATTGAAGAAATAAGAAGCAAAACCAGAGTAGACATTAAAAAATTATATCAAAAATGGGATTAATAATTGATAACTCAATATTTATAGCTTTAGAACGAGGAAAAATCAATACTAAAGCTTGGTTAAATTATGATAAAGCTTTTATCAGTCCTATTACATTAATAGAATTGTTAATGGTAATTGATAGAGTAGATAACGACAATAGGCGTATAAAACATTTAGATTTTATAGAGTACGTAAAAAGCTTATTTATTATATTACCTTTTGGCATCAAAGAAGCATATACATACGCCCGCATTATTCATAATTTGTATGAAGCAAATATCGCTATTAGTACTCATAATTTACTAATTGCTACAACGGCCATTACAAATAATTGTAAAAAACTTTCAAAGGATTCACGGGCTAGAAGTGTTAACAGTTTGTTCTAAAGATTAAAATGTTTATTCAAAACACCATATTTGCATTGCCACTCGCTAATTTTGAACTTGCTTTTGACCTTACCCCTCAAAATCAATTAATAGCATTAGCATTCTTAATTGTTACCACTATCTTAAATCTTTATACAATTTCTCAAAATAGAAAATTTGAGACGCTAATAGGTAGTTTATACTGTTTATCATCTATTATATGTGTATTGGCAGCTGATTTTATTTCTATGATCATTGCGTTTGAATTCATGACGATTTTTGCCTGCATAATTATTTTTTGTTACCAATTAAAGATAAAACCGGTACGCCAATATTTTCTTACACATTTATTCAGTAGCGGGTTAATTTTAATTGGCATGACTCGTCTAATTCAAACAACAGGTAATACAACTTTTATCCCCTTAAATGAGTTAGTATACAATGCTGAATTACCTGCAATATTCATACTTGCAGGTTGTTTAATTAATGCCTCAGCGATTTTTGTAAACGGATGGGTTGTTAATTGCTATCCTATAGCTTCAAGTAGCGGTGTTGTATATTTAATTAGTTTTACTACTAAAGTTACTTTAATTATCATTTTAAAATTATTTAGTGGTCTTGAGATACTTAAGTTTTTTGGAATATCAATGATCATTTACGGGTTAGTATTTTCTCTAATTGAGAAAAACCTTAAACGATTGATATGTTATCTTACTGTATCACAGCTTGGTTTTATATTAACAGCTATTAGTATAAACTCACCTAGTATTGCTTATCTTATTACAAGTTTTATATTCATACATATATTATATAACGGACTATTTGCTTTATATTTCACTTATATAGAAGATGAGTACAATATTAAAAATTACCAAGATCTTAAAACTACCACCAATCCTATTTTACTAATTGGATTTATAATTAGTATATTAATATATACCTCTATACTACCTATTAGCTCTTCTTACATCAAAGATGAAATAGCTAATATTTTAAACGCAAATAATGTAATGCTATTTGCCAAGATAGTAACTTGTACCGTGTTATTTCGGTTGTTGTTGGAAAGTATAGGTGATTTATCATACCACGACTTAATCGCGATATCTAGAAAAAAAATAAACAATGATAATAAATATTTATGGATACTGCGATCAAGTCGTGGTATGATAAGTGTGGTCTACCTCTCTTTCTGCATCATAACTTTATGCGTATGTTTATTCTATCCTGTTCAAATACCACATACTGCTAACTTCAAGCTAGTCATTCCTGCAATCTCGCTATTATTAGCTTTAATATTTAGAAAAATACCACGTATTTCAACACAACACATCAATCTTGACTTATATCAATATATTGAAAAACTTATATATTTTAGTATCGCTAAATATAAAGAAACTGCAGACAATAACGAAGATACAGAAGAATATCTTAATTTTAAAGTTATTTGGGTTAACATTTTAAGTAAAATATTTGCTTGGCATAATCAACAAACTGCTATATTTATTGTATTATTTCTATTAATTAGTTTGATTTTAACATTGCAATATTAATTACATATGAAACCACCAGTAACAGATAAACAAAATTATAGCTTTGAGCTTCATGGACAAATAATAAACGATGATTATCACTGGTTGCGTGATCCTAAATGGCCAAAGGTAGAAGACTCTAAAATTTTAGATTATTTAGAAGCCGAGAATAAATATACTGAAAATTTCTTTGCTGATCTGCAAAAAGATAAGGAAAAGATTTTTGAAGAATTAAAAGGACGGATCAAATTAGATGACGAATCGGTTTATGTTAAGAAAAAAGATTATTACTATTATACAAGAGTAGAGGGGGATAAAAATTATCCGATATATTGCAGAAAATATAATAATATTAATGCTCCTGAAGAAGTAATATTAGATGCTAACCTTCTTGCTCCAAATGGTGGTTTTACTGATGTTGCCAAAGTTGCAATGTCACCTGATCACAATCTAATGGCTTATAGCGTTAATTTTACAGGTAACGAAAAATACGATATCAAAATATACAATCTTAAAGAACAAAAATACCTATCTGATAATGTAAAGGATATTGCTCCTACGATAACTTGGCATGAAAAATTAAACGGCTTTTTCTATATTACTATTAATGATAATCAACGTTGGGATAAAGTAATGTTTCATCGTTTAGGTGAAGATGTTTCTCAGGACAAATTAATATTCGAGGTAAAAAACCCTCTTCATTTCATTAGTAGCAAGAAATCAGCAAGTCGTGAATATATTTTTATAAACTCAGGTGATCATAATGAAAATGAAATTTACGTAATTGCTATGCAGGATGATCATTTCACGCCTAAACTAGTACGACCTGCACAAAATAAAATATTCTATGAAATAGAACATGAAAGCGATTATTTTTATATTAAAACTAATTATAAAGCTAAAAATTTCCATATTGTAAAGCTGCCAGTAAATAATTTTGAAAACACTAGCCTAGATGATATTTATATTACCGAAGAACAGGATAAATATTTAAAAAGCTTTAATATTACAAGTAATTATTTAATCTTAAATTATCGTGACCAAGGTTTACCGCTAATTAAAATAAAGCAATTCAAAAATCTACAAGAAAAAATAATTCATTTTCCCGACGAAATTTTCGAAGCAAGTAGTTTTTCTACAAACTTTGAGGAAGACGATATCAGGGTACATTACTCTTCTCTAGCAAGACCAAGTACCACTTATAGCTACGATTTTGACAACAATCAATTAACGATATTAAAGCAGCAGGAAATACCTTCAGGCTTTAATCCGGAGGAGTATAAAGTAGAGAGAATATTTGCAGATAGTGATGACGTAAAAGTACCGATTACTTTATTCTATAAAAAATCTTTATTTAAAAAAGACAACTCAAACCCTTTATATCTAATGGGATACGGAGCTTACGGAATTAGCATACCTGTCAATTTTAGAAATATGGCAGTAACCCTTGCCGATCGCGGCTTTATTTACGCAGTTGCTCATATTAGAGGCGGTGATGATCTAGGTCATGATTGGTATGAAGCAGCGAAGTTTTTAACTAAAAAAAGAACCTTTGAAGATTTCATAGCTTGTAGTAGAACTTTAATTCAAGAGAAATATACAAGCAAACAAAATATAGTCATAATGAGCGGTAGTGCCGGCGGTATGCTAATCGGTTATGTACTTAATGAAAAACCGGAAATCTATAAAGCGGCAATCGCTCATGTACCATTTGTAGACGTGCTAAGTACCATGCTTGATGAGAGTTTACCGCTAACTCTCTTGGAATATAATGAGTGGGGTAATCCGAAAGAAAAAGAATATTTTGAATATATTAAATCTTACTCTCCTTATAATAACATAAAAGCACAAAACTACCCTGCTCTATTCATTACTTGTGGCATATCCGACCCACGTGTAGGTTATTGGGAACCTGCTAAATGGGTAGCAAAATTACGAGAGCTAAAAACGGACAATAACCCATTATTATTAAAAATAAATATGTATACAGGACATACCGGTTCTGCCAGCCGTTTTGATTATCTGAAAGAAACAGCTGACGAATTAGTATTTATTTTTAGAGTGTTTAATGTGGAAATTTAAGAAGTATATGTCATTCATGTGTAGAGGCACGACGAATCCATTTATCCCCAACGTCATACTGTGGCTTAACCGTGGCATCCAGAAATATAACTTTCAGTGTATACTTTTGACATTTTAACTGGACCACGGGTCAAACCACGAGGTGACAATGGAAGAACTTAGTAACAATTACCTAATATAAACCAATGCATAAAAATTATCTAGAACAATTACAAAAATTACCGATTACTTTAATTGTACTAATTAGCTTAATTTGCTGCATTGGTTTCATTGTGCTGTATTCTGCAGCAAATAGCAATTTGCATCCTTGGGCTTACAAACAAATGATAAATTTTTGTATATTCTTGCCCTTAGCTATTATTATTGCATTAATTAATTTGCGGATAATCTTTAGATTATCGTATATCTTTTATTTTTGCGTACTGGCTTTACTAGTAGCCGTAGAGCTTTTCGGCTCGACTGCCATGGGTGGTAAAAGGTGGATCGATATCGGTATAGTTAAACTTCAACCTTCCGAACCAATAAAAATCGCTGTTGTATTAATGCTTGCTAGATATTTTCATTCACTAACAATTGACGATCTTACAAAACTTTATAAAGTTATTATACCGATAATAGGAGTTTTAATACCGACTTGTCTAATAATTAGAGAGCCAGATCTAGGTACAGGAATAATTGTTTTAATTGTTTCGGCAATTATATTATTTGCAGCAGGTTTTAGAATAAAATATTTTATCATACTAGGCCTTGCTGCTCTTGTTAGCCTGCCTATTGCTTGGAATATGATGTATGATTATCAAAAAAAACGTGTGCTGGTTTTTTTAGATCCGGAACATGATCCACTCGGTGCTGGCTATAATATTATTCAATCCAAAATCGCTATAGGTTCAGGTAGCTTATGTGGACGCGGTTTAAATCAAGGTAGTCAAAGCCATTTAGATTTTCTTCCCGAACATCAAACTGATTTTATCTTTGCTACCTTTGCTGAAGAATTCGGCTTTATAGGAGGAATGTTTTTATTAATATTATATTTTGCACTTATAACTATTTCTTTATCAATTGCCACAAATTGCCGAGAGATTTTTAGTAAATTAATGGTAATAGGTATCACTTCAATTTTATTTAGTCACGTATTTATTAATATAGCTATGGTGATGGGCTTACTTCCAGTAGTAGGAGTACCTCTACCGTTTATTTCTTACGGCGGGACAATGATTGCATCTATGCTAATCGGTTTTGGACTTGTAATGAATGCTCAGGTACACAGACATACAACTTTAAACTAAATGCAATTATATCTATAAAAAATTAATTTTTATAAAAAAAACTATTCTAGACTACAAAAAGGAGCAAAGAAGCTTAACAGAGCAATTATACATGTACTTTATTTTTAGTTTAACCAAGCCCATACTTATTGAACCACGTAAGTTCTGTAACTGAGATTTTTATAATCCAAATTCTTACCATCTTATCTTACTTAGAACTGATGTAGCTTCAGCAATAATAGATAGGATTTTTAATCCTTTGGTATTTTAACAACTATCATTTTGCTTTATTAGCTGCTTTAGCTTCTACTTTCTGCTTCAACTTATACTTTGATATTTTTGCTTATACATAGTTGAAAAACTAGTAAGAATAATGGCAAAAGTTAAATAATGAAGAAGCAGTTCAAATCCCGATTTCTACAACCTTTTAATCAATAGCAAACTACATAAGTAATTTGCTATTGGCAATAGATAAGGCTAATTAGCTCGAAAAAACTACATATAACTCGGTACCACAATATAGAATTGTTACGTAGATATCGAATCTTCACGACGAGCATTTGCTCAAAACTTGGCAATCTAGAAAAAGTAATAAAAAATGCTAAAAACTTTTGATTGGTGGGCGATGAGAGATTCGAACTCCCGACACTCTCGGTGTAAACGAGATACTCTACCAGCTGAGCTAATCGCCCATATTTTTTATTAATTAGTAAAATAACATTATTCTCATTAATAAGAAGTATGTATCAATACTTAGCAAATTTTTATTAGTTTTTGCTTTTAAATTAGCTATAAAGTATTATTTACTTTTATCCATACTTTGTATTTGTCTTGATAATCTGCTGATTTTTCTTGAGGCAGTATTTAATTTAATTATATTTTTTTTCACACCTTGCATTATCTTAGATTGAGCAACAGATAAAGCTAAGTTAGCATTTTCTTTATTACCAAGACTGATTTCATTTACAACTTTCTTTATAAAAGTTTTTATTGCACTAGATCTTTTCTTATTGATTAGAGTTCTTTTTACTGTTTGCCTAGCAGCTTTTTTTGCTGAAGAATGATTAGCCATTACTGAGTTCCCTTACATTTAATTTTTAGTATCTTCATTAACATCTTGCTTGATATTTCCTTTAGCATTAACATCTCTATCTATAAATTCAATATATGCTATCGGTGCTAAATCACCATAACGAAATCCAGCTTTTATTATTCTAGTATAACCACCAGGTCTATCTTTATATCTAGTACCTAAAATATTTATAAGCTTTTCTACTGCTTTTTTATCTTTTATTTTTGATAAAACGCTTCTTCTTACCGCCAAATCAGCTTTTTTAGCTTTAGTGATTAGAGTTTCAATGTAAGACCTTAATTCCTTAGCTTTTGGTAGAGTAGTTTTAATTTGTTCATGGGATATAAGTGCTACAGCCATATTAGCAAGCATTGCTTGCCTATGACTACTTGTTACATTTAACTTTCTACCTTTAATTTTATGTCGCATTTTTATTAGTCCTTAATTATCAGAATCTTCATAACGTTTAGATAATTCCTGAATATTTTCTGGTGGCCAATCTGGTACATCCATACCAAATCTTAAATTTAATTTTGCCAATATTTCCTTAATCTCATTTAAAGATTTTCTACCAAAATTTGGAGTTCTCAGCATATCGGCTTCTGTTCTTTTTACTAAATCCCCTATATATATTATATTATCATTTTTCAAACAATTTGCTGATCTAACTGATAATTCCAATTCATCAACTCTCTTAAGTAAATAAGGTGAAAATGGTAAAGCATCAGTTTTAACTTGCTTATCTTCTTCCTGTTCTTCAAAAGAAATAAATAATTGTAATTGCTCTTGTAAGATACGTGCAGCTAACCCTACAGCCATCTCAGGTAATAAATCACCGTTAGTTTCAACAAACATAATTAATTTATCATAGTCGGTAACCTGACCTACCCTAGTATTTTCTACCTTATAAGTAACACTCTTTACCGGATTAAATAAAGCATCTATAGCTATTTCACCAATCGGTAAATTATCCGCATAACTATTTGTGCTCAGTACGTATCCTTTACCAACCTTACAAGTTAACTCCATTTCAAGCTGCTTGTTCTTAGCTAGATTACAAATGACATGATCCGGATTCAGTATTTCTACATCATGCCCTGTTTCAATCATACCGGCCGTTACAACACAAGGTCCTATTGCTTTTAACTTTATGATACGTTTTTCCGCAACATACATTTTTACTTCAATACCTTTAATGTTTAAAATCATTTCCGATACATCTTCTTTTACACCAGGTATAGCAGAAAATTCATGTTCTATAGCAGGGATTTTTATAGAAGTGATAGCCGCTCCTTGTAAAGAAGAAAGTAATACTCTTCTCATAGCATTACCTAAAGTTAAACCAAAACCTCTTTCTAAAGGTTCAACTACAATTTTAGCTTTATTATTAGTTTCCGAAACATTTTCATAAGCGACTTTATTCGGCTTTATTAAAGCATTCCAATTTTTACTTAACGATAACATTTAATACCTATGATTCTCTTATACCCTTCTTCTTTTTGGCGGTCTTACTCCATTGTGAGCAATTGATGATACATCTAAAATTGATGTAACTACAAAATTTTGTCCGAATAAAGCTCTCATTGCCGATTCACGCTGAGCTCCAGGTCCTCCAATCCTAATAGAAATAGTTTTTAGTCCATATTCTTTTGCTTTTTCTGATGCTCTATCAATTGTTACTTGAGCTGCATAAGGTGTTGCTTTTCTTGCCCCTTTAAACCCATTACTTCCTGCTGATGCAGAAGAGATAGTATTACCTTGAATATCAGTAAATGTTACTATAGTATTATTAAATGATGCTCGGATATGCACAACACCAAGAGTGATAGTTTTTTTCTTTTTCTTAACTTTAATCGTCTGATTCATTTTTATACTCTATACCTAAACTATTATTTTACAGCTTTTTTCTTTCCGGCTATTGCAACAGCTTTACCTTTTCTAGTTCGAGCATTAGAATGCGTGTTCTGTCCTCTTACCGGCAATTTACGTATATGTCTAAGCCCTTGGTAACATCTTATATCTTTCTTCTTCTTAATATTAAGCGTAACTTCTCGCCTTAAATCACCTTCAACTTTATATTCACTTTCAATAATATTACGTAAGCTTATTAATTCTTGATCCGTAAGTTCTTTAACTTTTTTATCTTTCGATATTTTTGCTTTACTACAAATCTCTGCTGCCATAGTAGGCCCAAGACCGTAAATGTAAGTTAAACTCACAACTAAACGTTTATTATCGGGAACATTAACACTTGCAATTCTTGCCACAAATAATCTCCAAATTTTACTAGTCACTAAAAATAATATAAAAATCTTTAATAAAGTCAATTTATTTTTAGTATTTTCTGTATATCAATTTCTATTTCTTGTTCATTTTTACTTCCATTAACTATATAAAAATGACCACTATTTTTATAATAATCTATTAACGGATATGTTTCTGTTTTATATACTTTTATCCTTTTTTTTATTACTTCTTCAGTATCGTCTTTTCTATAATCAAATGTACTTGAACCACAAACATCACATACACTGTCAGTTTTAGGCTGTAAGAAGTAACTATTATATATTTTACCGCAATTTTTACAACTATATCTTCCCAAAACTCTTTTAATTAATAATTCATCTAAAATATCAAAATATATTATTTTAATTTTTTCTGTAATAAATGACTCAAAGAATTGCGCTTGCTCTAAATTACGCGGATATCCATCTAATATATAACCATTTTTATATTCAGAGGATAATAAAAAATTTTTGATTACTTGATTAACTATTTCATTAGGTATAAGCTCTCCTTGCCTAACATAATTATTAATTAATTCTGCTTCACTAGTTGATGTTTTTATAATTGTTCTAAATATATCACCAATTGCTATATGTGGTACATTAATTTTTTTAGCTATCTTTTTTCCTTGTGTTCCCTTGCCGGCTCCTGGAGGACCTAAAAAAATTACTATCACTACTTAAGCTCATTTTTAATTTTTTAATTTTACTTTCTTCATTAAACCTTCATACTTACTACTAAATAAGTGAGTTTGAATCTGAGTCATAGTATCAAGTACCACATTCACTACAATTAAAAAACTTGTACCTCCTAAAGAAAGAGAGATTACATACTTATTCATTAATAGCTCCGGAATTACACATATTACACTTAAATACATCCCCCCTATAACGGTAAGCCTTGTAAGTATATAATCAAAATAATCAGACGTATTTTTTCCTGGTCTTTTACCAGGAATATAAGCACCGTATTTTCTTAAATTATTAGCAGTTTCTTCAGAATTAAATACTATTGCAGTATAAAAAAAACTAAAAAATATAATTAATGCTACATACAATAAAATATATACGGGTTTGCCATGCCCTAAATAATAAGTAAGCATACCCATAGTTTCTGAATTACTATTAGAAAAATTAGCAAGCGTAGCAGGGAATAGTAAAATTGAACTAGCAAATATTGGAGGTATTACACCCGAAGTATTTAATTTAAGAGGCATATGCGTTGTTTCTCCCCCATAAATTTTATTGCCTACTTGTCTTTTAGGATACTGAACCAATAATTTTCTTTGGGCTTTTTCAAAAAAAATAATTATAGCTATTAATACAACTACTCCAATACAAACAGCGATCGCTATTAAAGGTGATAAGGCTCCTTTTCTTGATAATTCAAACATACTAATAATAGCACTAGGTACTCCCGAAACTATACCTATAAATATAATTAAAGATGTACCGTTACCTATTCCACGTTGCGTAATTTGTTCCCCTAACCACATTAATAGCATGGTGCCTACAACCAAAGTAATTACGGTTGTAACTCTAAAGAAAAAACCCGCTAAAATTACTACAGGACCGGTATTTGTTACAATTGACTCTAAACTTATAGCAACCCCATAGGCCTGAAAAGAAGCAAACAGAACTGTTAAATATCTCGATAACTGATTTACTTTCCTTTTACCAACTTCCCCTTCTTTTTTTAAATTTTCCAAAGGTTTATATGCAACTGACATTAATTGGATAATAATTGAGGCGGTAATATACGGCATAATTGCTAAAGCAAAAACAGACATCCTACCTAGCGATCCTCCAGATAGCATATTGAACATTCCGAGTATTCCGGATTGATTCTTTTCAGCTACACTACTTAAAGCAATTGAATCTATACCGGGTATAGGTATAAAAGAGCCAAATCTACATACTATAAGAATGAGAATAGTAAAAACAACGCGACTAACTAAATCATTGCCGGACTTTTGAGAAAAATTTTGACCCATATACTATAACAACTTGCCACCTGCTTGCTCAATGAAATCCTTAGCTTTAGAAGAATATGCATCTAATTTTAATGATAGAGGAGTAGCAAAATCATCACTACACAGAGATAATAATTTCACTAATTTCTTATTGTTTTTATTATTAACTACTCCGGCTTCTATCAATTTTTCCTTAGTAATAATATCAGCAACACTTAAACGCCCATCGGCTAATGCTACTTCAATATTGTAAATATTTACTATATTGTATTTTTTAGTTGAAATACAATTAAATCCTCTTTTAGGTAGTCTTTTTATTATAGGTGTTTGACCACCTTCAAAACCTTTTATTGCAACGCCGGATCTAGATTTTTGACCTTTAATTCCTCTACCGCCGGTTTTTCCTTTACCACTACCAATACCACGTGCTATTCTTTTCTTCCTTTTTTTAGCACCTATATTATTATATAATTCATTTAATTTCATTTAAAAACTCTAATTACATATTTTCTATTTTTAATAAATGCTTTACTTTTTCAACCATTCCTTTGATGGAATTAGTATTTTTAAGAATAACAGTCTTATTAATTTTGTTTAAACCAAGCCCAACTAACGTCAATCTTTGATCATACTTACGACCTATAGCACTTTTAACTTGGGTAATTTTTATATGATTGATATTATTATTCATAACTTCACCTTACTTCACAATGTTATTCATTAACTTAAACATCATAAGATTTTACAGATATTTCATTTACTCTTTTATCTCTTCTCATAGCAATAGATTTTGGTGATGCCAGTTTATTTAATGCATCAAATGTTGCAGAAATCATTGCATAAACATTCGTTGAACCTATTGATTTAGCAACAATATCATGAACACCTAAAGAATGAAAAATTGCTCTCATAGACCCTCCGGCTATAACACCTGTACCTGCTTTAGCTCTTCTTAAAATCACTTTAGCAGCTCCACTTTTACCAATAACATCATGGTGAATAGTCCTATTTTGATATAGAGGCACTTTCATCATCCTCTTTTTAGCAGCTTGCTTTGCCTTTCCTCGAGCTTCGTTTACTTC
Source organism: Rickettsia canadensis str. McKiel (assembly GCF_000014345.1). Taxonomy (NCBI): domain Bacteria; kingdom Pseudomonadati; phylum Pseudomonadota; class Alphaproteobacteria; order Rickettsiales; family Rickettsiaceae; genus Rickettsia; species Rickettsia canadensis. The sequence continues at coordinate 870,657 of NC_009879.1, forward strand.
TTTAGCTTTTCCGTGTCCTGCTCCGACTCTGCCAGCTTTATCACCAACAACCATACAAGCAGAAAAAGCAAATCTTCTACCACCTTTTACGACTTTTGTAATTCTATTTACATCAACTAAAACTTCGCTTAAAGTCTCTTCATTTTTTTTAACTTTAGACATTACTACAACCTTATAACCTAAAATTTTATTTTCTCTCTAGCTGCATCAGCTAGAGCTTTTACAACACCGTGATACTTATATCCGCCTCTATCGAATACGACTTCTTTTATTCCAGCAGAATCAGCTTTTGTTGCTATTGCTTTACCTACTTTGATAGCATTTTCAATATTACAATGAGATTTTTTTAATTTTTTAATTTTTGCATCTAAAGTTGAAGCGGAGGCAATCGTTATAGACTTAGAATCATCTATAATTTGTGCATATATATGCCTACATGACTTAAATATTGATAATCTAACTCTATTAGATGTTTGAGATATTTTATGTCTTATTCTACTTCTTCTTTTTTCAAATTTTAGCTTAGCACTACGCATATTTAACTCTTAAATTTAATTTTTCTTACCTTCTTTACGTGGTATAAATTGATTTTCAAATCTAATTCCTTTTCCTTTATAAGGTTCAGGCGGTCTCTGTTTTATAATAATTGAAGCAAATTGTCCTAACTTTTCTTTATCTATGCCCTCAAGAATAATAATATTTTGCTTAGGCACATCTATTTTAATATCTGGAGGTATTTCAATTTTTGTATTATGACTTTTCGCAAGCATTAAATTTAAATATTTACCTTTTACCATTGCCCTATAACCGACACCGTTAACTTCAAGTTTAAGTTGAAACCCTTCTTTAACGCCAGTAACCATATTCGATATTATGCTCCTTGCAGTACCCCACATAGCACGTGCATTTTTACTTACGGCTAAAGGTTTGACTAAAAGCTTGTTTTCTGCCAATAAAACTACTATATTACCTTTAAAAGTTTTTGATAATTCACCTTTAGGTCCGGATATTCTTACTTCTAAATCATTTAAACTAACTTTCACACCTTCAGGTATAGTAATCGGCAATTTTCCAATACGTGACATTTTTTACCTTAAAATACTTTACAAATTACTTCGCCGCCGACATTTTTAATATGAGCTTCTCTATCAGACATAACACCGTAAGGTGTAGAAAGAATATATATACCCATATTATTATAATATCCTTTCAAATCTTTAATAGCAGAATATACTCTTTTTCCAGGCTTTGATACTCTATGAATTTCACATATAGAAGCATCACCATTAACAGAGTATTTTAAAGCTACCTCAGTATAACTAATATTATTTTTGTGAGTAATTATATAATCCTTTATATAACCTTCTTTTTGTAAAACATCTAAAATTGAAGTTTTAATTTTAGAACTAGGAAAAGAAACATTTATCAATTTACTTTTATAAGCATTTCTAATTCTAGTTAACATATCTGCTACATTATCCGTCATTGACATATTATTTACCTATCGACTTTTACCAACTTGACTTAACTACACCGGGAACTACGCCTCTACCTATTAATTCCCTAAGCTTATTCCTCGATATACCAAATTTTCTTGTAACACCTCTTGGTCTACCTGTCAACTCACACCTATTTCTTATTCTAGTAGGTGATGAATTTCTAGGTAATTGTGCCAGCAACATTACCAAAGAAAAACGCTCTTCTAATGAAATATTTTTATCATAAATTTTACTTTTTAGTGCTACACGTTTATTATGCAAACTTTGTGATTTTTTTTTCCTACTTTCGTTTTTTTTTATCAAACTTACTTTTGCCATTATATATATCCTAAAAATTATTATAAAAAGGGAAATTAAACCCTGACAATAAAAATTTACTTTCTTTATCCGTTTTAGCAGATGTAACAATTGTAATATCCATACCCCTTATTGTATCAATTTTATCATAATTAATTTCAGGGAATACTATCTGCTCTTTTAATCCAAAAGTAAAATTTCCTTTACCGTCAAAACTTTTATAAGAAAAACCGCGAAACTCTTTAACACGAGGTAATGCAACAATTACTAGTCTTTCTAAAAAATCATACATTCTGTCTTTACGTAATGTAACCTTACAGCCTATTTTCATATTTTCACGTAACTTAAAGGTTGCAATAGATTTTCTTGCTAACGTTACAACTGGCTTCTGACCCGAAATCAAAGTAAGATCATTTACTGCATTATTAATTACTTTAGAATCGGCTATTGCTTCCCCTACTCCCATATTTATAACAACTTTCTTAATTTGTGGTATTGCGTGTTTATTTTTATAAGAAAATTCTTTTTGTAAGTTTTCAATAATTTCTTGCTGATATAATTCTTTAAATCGTAACATTATTTACCTTCCTTACCGATAATTTCGCCTGACTTCTTTGCTACTCTAACCTTAGAACCATCTTCTAAGAATTTAAAAACTACTTTGGTAGGTCTACCGGTTTTTGGATCGATATGTGCAATATTTGAGATATGTATAGGTAATTCTTTAGTTCTTATTCCACCTTCACTCATTTGATTAGGCTTAGTATGCTTTTTTACTAAATTTACTCCAGCAACAATTACTTTACTGTCTTCAGGAAAAACTTTTAATATCTTACCTTTTTTTCCTTTGTGCTTTCCGGTAATAACAATAACTTCATCACCTTTCTTTACTTTTAATTTAATCATTTATAATACTTCCTCTGCAAGCGACATTATTCTAACATATTTTTTTGCTCTCAGTTCTCTTGTAACAGGGCCAAAAACTCTAGTACCGATGGGTTCGTCTTGTTTATTCAAAAGCACCAATGCGTTTTTATCAAATTTTATTGTACTACCATCAGGTCTTACTACTCCAGTCTTTGTACGAACTATCACACCTTTATAAACATCACCCTTTTTAACCTTACCACCAGGTATAGCTTCTTTAACAGATATAACTATAACATCGCCTAGCTTGGCTACCATATGGTGAGAGCCACCTAAAACTTTAATACACATAACTTTTTTAGCACCGGAATTATCTGCAACTTCCAAGATACTCTGCATTTGAATCATAAACTACTTCCAATTTTTATACACGAGAGATAAAATAAACAACCTACCTTATAAAGTCAAAGATTAAAAACTTTATTTTCCATTTACCACTATCCATGTTTTGGTTTTTGAGATAGGACGACTTTCAATTATACTAACTTTATCTCCTTCTTGATATCTATTTTCTGAATCATGAGCAGCATATTTTTTAGATACTTTCACGAATTTTTTATAAATAGGATGCTTGAATTTTCTTTCTACTTTTACTGTAACAGTCTTATCAGCTTTTGAACTTATAACCACGCCTTGTAACACTCTTTTTGGCATTTTAATATTCCTCACTATTAGATCTTTTTGTTAACTCAGTTTTAATACGTGCTATAGACTTTTTAACTAACGAAAACCTACTAGTATTTTTTAACTCACCTAAAGCTTGCTGAAATCTTAAATTAAATAATTCTTTCTTTAAAAGATTAAGCTTTTTATAAAGCTCTTCTATTGTTTCAGTAGATAACTTACTTCTTAATAATTTCAAATCATTCATAACGTCTCACTATCCTTGTTCTAACAGGTAATTTTGTACTTGCAAGTTCCAAAGCTCTAATTGCAATATTTTCTTCTACCCCTGCAATTTCAAACATAATTCTTCCAGGTGCAACTCTAACTGCAAAAAATTCAGGAGAACCTTTACCTTTACCCATTCTTACTTCGGCAGGCTTTTTAGAAACGGGGACATCTGGAAAAATGCGAATCCATAATCTTCCTTGCCTTTTCATACATCTAGTAGCAGCTTTTCTTCCTGCTTCTATTTGTCTTGCAGTAACACGCCAACTGTCTATAGATTTTAGACCAAATGATCCAAAAGCAAGTGTTGTCCCTGCTTTTGCTTTTGAAACAACTCTACCCTTATGAGCTTTTCTAAATCTTTGTTTTTTCGGAGCTAACATTTTAGTACTTAAAATTAATTATATCTTTTATTTGCTGTATATTCACCTTTATAAATCCACACTTTAACCCCTATCACTCCATAAGTAGTTATAGCCTCAGCTGTCGAATAATCAATATCAGCTCTTAAAGTATGTAACGGCATTCTTCCTTCTATATACCACTCAGTTCTAGCAATTTCAGCACCTCCAAGCCGTCCTGAACAACTAACTCTTATACCTTGTCCACCTTGTTTAAATGAAGCCTGAATTGCTGTTTTCATGGCTTTTCTAAAAGAAACTCTTTTTTCAAGCTGCAATGCTATAGTTTGAGCTACTATAGCAGCATCTATATTAAACTTTCTAACTTCATGAATATTTATATAAACTTCTTGTAAATAAGTCATTTTCTCAATAGCTTTTTTTAGCTTATCAATTTCATTACCACTTCTACCAATAATTACATTTGGTTTCTTGGCATTAATATTAATGATAATACTTTTGTTAGAAGGACGTTCGATTAAAACTCTGCTAATCTGAGCTTGATTAAAACTATTATTTATTAAATCTCTAATTTTTAAATCTTGTATAAAAAGAGTTTTATAATGTTTTTCTGCATATAATACGGAATCCCAACCTTTAATTAAAGTCGGCCCAACTCTAAAACCATGTGCACAAACTTTCTGCCCCATTCTAATTATCCTCTTTTTCTGTAACAGTTATATAAAGATTACTAAAAAACTTATTTATTCTAGTTGCTCTTCCTTTTGCTCTCGGCATAACTCTTTTCATTACTAAAGCCTTACCTACCGTCGCTTTAGTAACAACCAACCTATCTATATCTAGACCTAAGTTATTTTCGGCATTTGCAATAGCAGATTGTAAGCAAGTTTTTACAACTTTTGCAATTCTTTTAGGAGAGAAAGTCAACTGTACTAATGCTTCAGATACTTTCATATTTCTAATAAAAGCCGCAACTAAATTTAACTTTCTTGGACTTACTCTAATAGATTTAGCTTTTGCTGTAGCAAAATTTTTGTTTTCCTGTACCATATAAATTTTTATTTTCTTTTGACTTTCTTATCTGCTCCATGACCATAAAATGTTCTAGTAGGAGCAAATTCACCTAATTTTCTTCCAACCATTTCCTCATTTACAGAAACTGGAATAAATTTATTTCCATTATGAACAGAAAAGGTAAACCCTACAAAAATGGGTAAAATTGTTGATCTTCTAGACCAAGTTTTAATCATCTCAGATTTACCTGATTCCATTAATTTTTGAACTTTCTTGATTAAATAACCGTCTACAAAAGGCCCTTTCCATATTGAACGTGCCATACTAATACCTAATTAATTTAGAATCTATTTTCTTTTCTTTACAATAAATTTTGAAGTACGTTTATTTTTACGTGTCTTCTTACCCTTTGTCGGGAATCCCCAAGGAGTAACAGGATGGCGTCCTCCTGAAGTTTTACCTTCACCACCACCATGAGGGTGATCTACAGGATTCATTGCTACACCTCGAACATGCGGTCTCCAACCGAGCCATCTATTTCTACCTGCTTTGCCTAAATTAATATTTTTTTGATCCGGGTTAGATATACTACCTATAGTAGCTTTACAATCTAAAGGTATCAACCTAAATTCACCTGATCTTAATTTAATCTGAGCATATCCTGAATCTTTACCTACTAAATCTACTGAAGTACCTGCAGACCTTGCAATTTGACCACCTTTACCAACTTTCATTTCAACATTATGTACAGTAGTACCGATAGGAATAAACTTTAAAGGTAAACAATTTCCTATTTTTATATCAGCATCTTGACTTGATATTACTTTATCACCTACAGATAATTTTTGCGGTGCTAAAATATAAGAATATTGCCCATCTTCATATTTTATTAAAGCAATAAAAGCAGTTCTATTAGGATCATACTCTATTCTTTCAACAACGGCAGAAATATCTATTTTATTTCTTTTAAAATCAATAATACGATATAATTTTTTGTGTCCTCCTCCTCTATGCCAAGAAGTAATTCTACCATGATTATTTCGTCCACCGGTTTTAGATATACCTTTGGTCAAAGATTTAAACGGTCTGCCTTTCCATACACTAGTTTTATCAACTTGAACTAGCGCTCTAAGAGAAGGAGTAATTGGATTAAAGTTTTTTAAAGCCATTTATTTAATTCCTCCGGCAAAATCGATATTATTGTCTTTTTCTAATGTAACAATAGCTTTCTTTCTATTGATTTGAGTCCCTATAATTCCTTTAAATCTTTTGTTCTTACCTTTAACGTTTAAAATATTTACTTTTTTTACTTTTACTTTAAATATTTCTTCTATAGCCTTTTTAACAGTAAGTTTTGCAGCAAATTTATCTACATAAAAAGCATACTTATTTTGTTCTGAAAGAGCCGTAGTTTTTTCTGTAATAATAGGTTTTCTAATTAAATCATAATATTTATAAGAACTCATCTTAACCTCTCTTCTAAAACGTTCACTGCTTCTTGTGATAATAGGACATATTCATGTCGTATTATATCATAAACATTTGCTCCTATTTGTGGAACAATCACGGTATTATAAATATTTTTTGCAGCTAAAGAAAAATTAATATCTACTTCGTTTCCATCTATTACAAAGAAACTTTGCCCTTGAAATTTGTTTAATATATTTACAAGAAAAGAAGTTTTAGGCTTATCTAGCTTTAAAGAATCTATTACCAATAATTTTCCTTCAGCGAATTTCTCAGATAAAGCATGAATTAAACCCAGTTTTCGTACTTTTTTAGGTAATTGTGTTGCATGACTACGTACTATAGGTCCGTGAGCTAAACCACCACCACGCATTTGTACCGATCTAAGTGAACCTTGTCTTGCATTACCTGTACCTTTTTGCTTAAAAGGCTTTTTTGTGGTTCCTGATACTTCTGATACTGTTTTAGTTTTGTGGTTACCAGACATTGCTTTAGCTCTCTGCCAATCAATAACCTGCTTTATTATATCATCTCTGATAAATTCAACAGCAAATATATCTTTATTTAAGCTAATCTCACCAACTTCTTCATTAGCAAGACTTAATATTTTAGTCTTCATCTTTATTTAACCTTATACAGTTATATAAAACTTTTATATAACTAAATTATTGCATAGCATTTTGTTAACTTAATAATCTTTAACATTAACAAACATGTCTCAATATATATTATATAGTTATTGAAATCTTTTTTATTGCATCTTTTATTGAAAGATACGAATTTTTGTGACCGGGTATACTACCCTGAATCATAATAAGCTTACGGTCTTTATCAACAGCAAATATTTTCAAATTTTGAATAGTAACTTGGTTACATCCCATATGACCGGCCATTTTTTTGCCTTTAAAAACCTTTCCTGGATCTTGTCTTTGCCCTGTAGAACCGTGCGAACGATGGGATATCGAAACACCATGAGAAGCCTCAAGACCTCTAAAATTATGTCTTTTCATGCTACCGGCGAATCCTTTACCTATAGTAATTGCCGTTATATCCACAAACTGTCCTGCCATAAAATGGTCTACTTCTAGACTTGCTGCTACATCAATAAAATTCTCTTCAGAAATTCTAAATTCTTTTAATTTAGTTTTAGGAGATATTTTAGCATTAGCAAAAACCTGTTTCATAGGTTTGGTTACTCTAGATATTTTTTTATCTTTTACACCAATAACCAAAGCATTATATCCATGTTTTTCCAGAGTTTTATGCCCTACTACTTGACAATCATCAACTTTTACTAATGTTAAAGCAATTCTCTCTCCTTTATCATTAAAAACACTAGTCATCCCAATTTTTTGAGCAATTATACCGGTTCTCATTTATTCCCCACTCTCTAATTCAATCACTACATCAACACCTGCTGCTAAATCAACTTTACTTAAAGCATCAACAACCGCCGGATTTGGATCATCTATCACTAATAATCTTTTATGCTTTCTAATTTCAAATTGCTCTCTTGACTTCTTATGTACATGAGGAGACCTATTTACAGTAAATCTTTCAATTTTTCTAGGTAAAGGAATAGGACCATTAATATTAGCAAACGTTCTTTTAATAGCACTAACTATCTCCTTTGTAGCTTGATCAAGAATACGATGATCAAATGATTTTAAACGAATTTTAATTTTATTTTTCATTTAGCAAACCTATGTTTTAAACAGCAAGATGTTTAATAGACATCTTAAAATATAAATACCTATTATTAAAATAATAGGTATTTATAAAATCAATTAATTATTTATTTTAGTTACTACGCCGGCACCCACTGTTCTACCACCTTCACGTATAGAGAATTTTAACCCTTCCTGCATAGCAATTGGTTTAATTAATTCCACTGTAAAAGTAGCATTATCTCCAGGCATAACCATCTGCTTATCAGCAGGCAATTTTATTGTACCGGTAACGTCTGTTGTTCTAAAATAGAACTGCGGACGATAGTCATTAGTAAATGGGGTATGACGTCCACCTTCTTCTTTACTAAGCACATATACTTCAGCTTCAAACTTATCATGCGGTTTTATGCTACCCGGTTTTGCAAGAACTTGCCCTCTTTCAACTTCTTCTCTTTTTGTACCACGTAGTAATACACCGATATTATCTCCGGCTTGCCCTTCATCAAGCAATTTTCTGAACATTTCTACACCGGTACAGGTAGTTTTCTGTGTATCTTTTAGACCAACTATTTCAATTTCCTCACCTACCTTAATTATTCCTGACTCTACTCTACCGGTTACAACAGTACCTCTGCCTGAAATAGAGAACACATCCTCTATCGGCATTAAGAAAGGCTTATCCGTAGCTCTTACAGGCTGCGGTATATAGCTATCTACTGCATCCATTAACTCATTAATAGCTTTTTCACCTTCAGGTTTGCCTTCTAAAGCTTGAAGTGCAGAACCTTTAATAATAGGTATTTCATCACCTGGGAAACCATATTTTGATAATAATTCCCTTACTTCCATCTCTACTAGTTCTAATAGATCAGGATCATCCACCATATCTACTTTATTTAAGAATACTACCATAGCAGGTACACCTACCTGTTTTGCTAGTAATATATGTTCTCTTGTTTGAGGCATAGGACCATCAGCAGCAGATACTACTAATATTGCACCGTCCATTTGAGCAGCACCTGTGATCATGTTCTTTACATAGTCAGCGTGTCCCGGACAGTCTACGTGTGCATAGTGTCTATTTTTAGTCTCATATTCTACGTGTGCAGTAGAAATAGTTATACCTCTTTCTTTTTCTTCAGGCGCAGCATCAATTTGATCATACGCTGTAGCTTGTGCTCCACCTGTCTTAGCAAGTACTATAGTTATTGCTGCCGTTAAGGAAGTTTTACCATGGTCTACGTGACCGATCGTACCTATATTAACGTGCGGTTTAGTTCGTTCAAATTTTGCTTTTGCCATATTATCACTCTCTACAATTTTTTAGATTTAATACAAGTTAATTTTTTATAAGTGCATTTTTTGCTAAATTTATTTGTTACCACTCTCTCTGGAGCGGGTGATGGGAATCGAACCCACACAACCAGCTTGGAAGGCTGGAACTCTACCATTGAGTTACACCCGCATTGTGGCACTGTTAATAAAATAACTTCAAAGCTATTTTGTTAGCAGTGCTATATCAACTTTATTCAGATTTATAAATATACACAATTATGTTTTATTTTTAAATAAAATTAAACATATATACATGAAATTCTTTAAAATAAAATGATATGCTTCCCTGAACCATTTAAGTGGTGGAGGGAGAAGGATTCGAACCTTCGAACGCTTATGCGGGCAGATTTACAGTCTGCTGCCATTGACCACTCGGCCACCCCTCCTAAAGAACTTTACTGTATTAATATAGACTATAATGCACTGTAAAATACAATATTAATTAGTATTAGGACTTAATAAAACTTCTTGCCGAATCATCAAATAAACAATATAGCAGCTTGCACATTTATTTAGTTGTAACTTTCTATAATAAATAGTAGTTTCTGTCAAGAACAAATTACTAAAGGTTTTCAATAAGATGCAAAATAAAAAACTTGATTCTAAAAATTGTTATTATATGTATGGGAAACATCCTGTATTTTCTGCTCTAAACAATCCAAAACGTCAAATTGAAAATGTTTTATGTACTAGGGAAATTTTTGATGCAAACAAAAAATTAATAGGTACTAGATCTTATGAAATTGTTAATAACGATATTTTATCTAAATTACTAGAAAATCAAACACATCAAGGAATAGCCGCAAAAGTTAGACCAATTTTTTCTTACAATCTAGAGGACATAGATATAAAAAACCCAAAATGTAAAATTACAATTCTTGATCAAATAACAGACACACAAAATATTGGAGCAATTATTCGCAGTGCTGCTGCTTTTGATATAAATGCTATACTATTACCTCAAGATAATGCGCCAAATGAAAGCGGTGGCATAGCTAAAGCGGCGTGCGGTACTTTAGAATTAATACCTATCATTAAAGTTACTAACTTACGCTCATGTATGAATTATCTTAAAAAACACGGCTTTTGGATTATAGGTCTAACAGGTTCTGCAAATGACTACTTTACCAATAAATTCATTACCAATAAAATAGCACTAGTATTTGGTTCGGAAGATAAAGGCATGCGAAAATTAGTTGAAAAAACATGTGATTATTTAGCAAAAATCCCTATTTCTAAGAGAGTAGAAAGTCTTAACGTATCAAATGCCGCTTCTATAATTTTTCACTTATTATATTAGATATTACATCTAAAAATCTTTTTAATAAATCAAATATTGTTTTTTGTTTACTTCGATAATAAATATTTATTCTACTTAAGGAACTAGGTTCTATGAAAAAATTAATAAGATTTTTTCTGAAATAGTTATTCCTATTTTAACAAAATCTTATAATTTGTGGCAAAAAAGAACAAAAATAGATTAATTTAATTTTCCACACACAAGAAGCTAAATTTTAAATCATAACTTAGTTATATCAATTAATATGAGAGCAAAGTTATGAAAAGGCAAGCAAATAAACAAATTATCGAGAGTTTTGAAAAACAATTAGAAATATTTATAAACGAATTTGCAGAAGAAGAGATAACACAGGATATATAAACAATTTTTTAATAAAGTAATCAACAATCTTAAAAATGAAAGATTAATTAATAATACTATATTTGATATATATAAGGGTAAAGCAATAATTACTAAACCTATATATTCCAATTATATCGAATCTTCCAAACCTAAATATAACGAACATTGGCAAAAATTTATAGTTTTAATCGTAATCTTATGATAGAATGATAGAAAGCACATTAGTATTTATTGCCAAGAATCTAAAAAGTGTTTTTAAAAGATAAATTATATTATTACTAAATTAGCCAAGCAATTAGATTAAATGCAGTAAGTGATCATTTTATGAACAAAATAGATAATTATATAATAATTTAACAATTTATGAAAAATTATAGAACCGAAAGCGATTCTTTTGGAGAAATTCAAATAGAAGAAAAATATTATTGGGGGGCTCAAACTCAAAGATCTTTAGAAAATTTTAAAATAGGCAGGCAAAAAATGCCTGAAATTTTAATTCGTGCTCTTACTATTTTAAAAAAATGTGCAGCACAGGTTAATCATGAGTTTGGTGATTTAGAAGCTAAAATCGCTACAAGTATTGATAAAGCCACGACTAGAATTCTAAGTGGTGAATTTAATGATAATTTTCCTTTAGGAGTTTGGCAAACAGGTTCAGGTACACAAACAAACATGAATATGAACGAGGTTATTGCCTCTATTGCCAATGAAGAATTAACAGGCAAGAAAGGCGGTAAATCTCCGGTACATCCTAACGATCATGTTAATAAAGGACAATCATCCAACGACTCTTTTCCCACTGGTATGAATATAGCAACCGTACTTGCAACTAAGCAGCAACTGATACCGGCTTTGAATAATTTACTTACCTCTTTGCAAGACAAGTCAAAAGATTGGGATAAAATTATAAAAATAGGACGTACACACTTGCAGGATGCTACTCCTTTAACTCTTCAACAAGAATTCTCCGGATATATTACACAAATAGAGTATGCTTTAGAACGCATAGAGGATGCATTAAAAAAAGTTTATCTACTTGCGCAAGGAGGAACGGCAGTCGGTACAGGTATTAACTCACGGATAGGATTCGATATAAAATTTGCTGAGAAAGTAGCAGAGTTTACCAAACAACCTTTTAAGGCAGCTCCTAACAAATTTGAAAGCCTAGCTGCCCACGACGCACTAGTAGAATTTTCGGGGACTCTTAATACTATAGCAGTTAGCTTAATGAAAATAGCAAATGATATAAGGCTGCTTGGTTCCGGTCCAAGATGTGGTCTTGGTGAGCTGCATTTACCTGAGAATGAGCCTGGTTCTTCAATCATGCCAGGTAAAGTAAACCCTACGCAAGTCGAAGCTTTAACAATGGTTTGCAGTCAGGTGATGGGGAATCATGTTACGGTTACTATTGCCGGCTCAAACGGACAGCTTGAACTTAACGTATTTAAACCCGTAATAATATATAATATCCTACAATCTATTGAGCTACTATCCGATAGCATCAATAGCTTTGTTACTCACTGTATTAAAGGTTTAGAACCTAACATAGCACGTATTAATGATTTACGTAATCAATCTCTAATGCTTGTTACAGCTCTTAATCCACATATCGGCTACGATAATGCTGCAAAAATAGCTAAAGAAGCACATAAACATGGAATAACTTTAAAAGAAGCTGCTAAAAAACTCAATTTTTTATCGGAAGAAGAATTTGACAAAATAGTAGTGCCTGAAAAAATGGTTGGGCAATACTAAATTCTCTTTATCTTTACATTATATTATAATATAGACTAGTATTAAACTAGTTTATTTTGTGTATACTCTTCTGAAATGAAGAGTTAGATATGAAGTTCAACTTGGAACAGAGCAAGGCATCTGTAAGCTGAAGAGTCAAGCGTATACTCAATTGAGCATCTGAGGACTTACAAAGACGACATAGCCAATTTTTCAACTTAAGTATATTATATATAATACAACATATACCTAACCCAATCAATTTATTTGAAGCACAAACCCATTCTCAAACCTAATACAATGTGTACGAGATGACAAATAAATGACTATCTGGAAGTATAATATGCCAATTGCCAAACTGATGTCTATAACAGAAAGACCTCAAAATTTGCTGAATTTAGTAAAGGCAAGACATTATAATTATTGTATGAAGCATGGAGCTACAGTACCATATCTTTGGAAACTTGAAATAACTAATATACTTAGTATTAGAAAAACATAATAGATTATATGTAGCCGATACCGTTAAATTTATAGATTTATATAATGCTCTACCTCTTAACATATAAAATTTTAATTTTTCCATACATGACATTACACAAGCTGCAAGAAGCAACAATCTTACTATATATGATACAACTTATTTAATGTATGAAGGACTGCCCATAGCTATAACAATAAAGCATTAACCAAAGCATATCATAATAACGACATTCTGCTATTAGAAAAAAATAATACGCATTTTTCATAAAAGACTATGGAAATTTTAAAATCTTTTATTATACTTAAACATAAATTATATAAATAAATTATCATGGTTTTAAATATAAAAGCTCCTGAAAATATAGTATTAAAGCCGACTATTACGGTTTTCGGCGTTGGAGGTGCAGGTAGTAATGCGGTAAATAATATGATTAGTACTAATCTGCAAGGTGCTAATTTTGTAGTAGCTAATACCGATGCACAATCGCTTGAGCATTCTTTATGTACGAACAAAATACAACTTGGTATTTCTACGACTAGAGGTCTTGGGGCAGGAGCTTCTCCTGAGATCGGAGCACTCGCTGCACAAGAATCAGAAAATGAAATCCATAGTTACCTAGAAAATAGCAATATGGTATTTATTACAGCAGGTATGGGAGGTGGGACAGGTACCGGTTCTGCACCGGTTATTGCACGCATTGCTAAAGAACTAGGCATCCTTACGGTCGGAGTAGTAACTAAACCTTTCTACTTTGAAGGTGGTCATCGTATGAAAACTGCCGATAAAGGGCTTATTGAATTACAGCAATTCGTTGACACTTTAATTGTAATACCAAACCAAAATTTATTTCGTATTGCCAACGAACAAACGACGTTTACCGATGCGTTTAAAATGGCAGATGATGTATTACATGCAGGTGTTAGAGGTGTAACAGATTTAATGATTATGCCCGGACTTATTAATCTTGATTTTGCTGATATTAAAGCAGTAATGAGTGAAATGGGTAAAGCAATGATGGGTACGGGTGAAGCTAGCGGCGAAGATAGGGCAATTAAAGCAGCAGAATCTGCAATTTCAAATCCTTTACTGGATCATAGCTCAATGTGCGGTGCAAGAGGAGTATTAATTAATATTACCGGCAGTGCTGATATGACCTTATTTGAAGTTGACAATGCTGCTAATAGAATTAGAGAAGAAGTCGACAACCCGGATGCTAATATTATTTTCGGTTCAACATTTAATCCAGAACTAAAAGGGATTATCAGAGTATCAGTAGTTGCTACCGGCATTGATGCCGATAAAGTACCGACATATAAACCTGCAATAGCTAAAACTACCAATACAGTTGCTGAAGAAGCATATAACAAAGTTATAGCACAACCTACTCAAATAGAAGAAATCCCTGATTTTAACAGCTACAGTACCGAAAATATTGAAATTACCGATTCTCCAATAAATAAAAATTTTATTGGAAATGAACATGAACTAGGATTACATGTAAACACTTTCAACAAATCTGAAGAGGCGTTACCAAAACCATCATTTTTAGGAAAAATATGGGGTTCTCTGCGTACTTCACATAATCAAACTTTAGAACGCAAAAATGTTGTTGTTAGTACGCTAGATCAAGATAATAAAGAGTCTGATATTCATGACATACCGGCTTTTTTAAGAAAGAAACGGCATTAGAATAGATAAAACATTTAAATGTCATATTCATGATTTATCTTTATATGATCAAAAAGATTTAAAGTTTTTTATAAGAACTGTAAGAGCTATGGGAAGGTTTATTTGAAGAAACATTGGAAGATAAACCTGTAAATATTTAAGACATTGACTGAGTAACATATTATACCAGATTAGATTTCACCGAATTAAATAATCACAATAATTATGTTTTTATATTTCCTAAAAGGATAAACCTTGAAGAACAAGTTACTATAAATGTATTTAATACTTTATTGGTGCTTATAATAAGTGTAATTTTTTTGAATCTAATAAAGGATCAGAAGTATATTTTTTATATTACCTAATAATGCAAAACTTGCTATGAAAGTTTTTAGTGAAAATAATCAGCCTATATTAAAAGAAAATAAATTTGAAAATGTTATATTATTTTTAAGTATAAAAATAAACAAAAATGGTAACGTTGACTGTAGTGAAGGCTTTAGTGCTGATATAGCCGTGGCAAAATAAATTCTTCATTATATAACTCCTTTAGGTGAAATAATGGATTTTAATTAAACAAATAACCATATGCCAAGTAAAATTATATTATTTCTTATCAAGATATTCCTCCCATACCGGCAATGATCAAAAGCGATATATAATTCATTTACTTATCGAGTCGAATGAAGAAAAGCTAAAAGTAGAATTGCAAGCAACAAAAAACGCAATGCAAGATTGTAAAAATGTTTGGTTCGGTGGTAAGCTGGAAACAAAAGTCTTAGAAGGATTGGGATATCATTATTATGTCATCAATCAGGTGAGCGATCAGACTGCTAGTACAATAATGGCATACCCAAACTTAAAGGCAACAATACAACCGACAAGTGTATTTTTAGGCGATAAAACATTTATAAGATATAATAGCAAACGACCAATTGTTAGTATATGCTCCAAAAGATATTGAACTACATTATGTTATTTGGAATCACGATAAAACAATTAATTCTACAATAGTAATTTATACTATTCTTCAAAAAAATTTAATCTCCTATATAGCATTGCTAACTAAGTATAGATATCGTCATGAGCTAAGCAACTGAAAGGAGCATGGTAATCCAGAAAAATAATAAAATTCTGTAAATCAGAATTTTTACTGAGTTGCTTCGTCAAAACTTCCTCGCAATGACGTTCAATTCTTATAGTTAGCAATACCAACTTACTAGAAATCTTCCCCTACAGCTTCAACTGCTTGCACTTCCGGCACAAAATGTTTAAGCATCGATTCAATACCATTTTTTAAGGTAATCGTAGAACTTGGACATCCAAGGCATGCACCACGAAGAACTAATTTCACTACACCGTTTTCAAAGCATTTATATATTATGTCACCACCGTCTTGAGCAACAGAAGGACGAACTCTAGTTTCAATAATTTCTATGATTTGTTTCTCTATTTCTAAAAGCCCATCAAGGTTATGCTGTACATTATCTGCTTTTGTGCTTTCTTCAAATACCGGAAATCCTGAAACAAAATGATCCATAATAACCATTAAAATTTCAGGCTTTATAACTTGCCAATTACTTTCAGGTTGTTTAGTTACTGTTATAAAATCACTACCGAAAAACACTGATTTTACATTATTAATATGAAATAGCGATTCTGCAAGTTTGCTTTTGCCTTTTACTTCAGCAAGCTCACTAAAAAATATAGGCCCTTCACTATTTATTTCCTGTCCAGGGAAAAATTTTATTGCATCGGGATTTGGAGTATCTTCAGTTTGAATAAACATAATTAAAGCACATGAATAAATTTTTTAACTATTATAGAATAATCTACGATTGAGGTAAATATCTAATTAATATATAAGATTGAAACAAAACCCTGATACAACAAAAAAATAAGTCTAACCTAAATAAACAGCTGCATAAACCTGAAATACTACCAAGCAGTATAGTACTAAAAGCAATAGAGGTAATTAAAGCAATTTGGGTTATACAATATTTAGAACTACAACACATCTTAATTGATAGGAAAAATAGCGACATAGTCGACCATTCAGTAAACTCTTAGAAAAATACTGACAAGTAAAGGCTTATAATATTTTGACTATAAAAATAGAGAAATAAAAAAGAGAGGATAGATAAAGCATGATAAATTAGTACCCTTTTATATATAGGAATAGTCATATAGTCGATATAAAATCTGTATAAAGCCTCCAACTTATAAGCAGCACAATTATTAGCCATTTAGATTGGTTGATAAAGTCATAAAAAGCATGCCAAAATCTATCAAAATTATTAACAATGATATATTTAAATTTAAGCGGATAGATTATAATTAAGTAATGATGGTATACATAAAATTGCCATAGCATGATAAACATATTGCCAAGATATGATAGTTGATAAATATAATGCTCCTGAACACGCTATAAGTATAGCTATACTAAAACCTGTAGTAGTACAAGCTGCATCTCACTTATGCCCCAATTTTTATTTGTAATTAGTAACGTCTGCAATGATTAAAGTAACATATCATAAATAGAAGAAAAATACTACAGCTACTAAACATAAAGCAAATGGTATAAAATAAGTGTTAGGGTTAAAATTTGTTAAAACATATATACAAAAAATGCAACTAACCAAAGCAAGCAATATTTATATCCTCACTTACTTCAGAGCAAAACTTACTTTTTCAAGTACAGCTACACATAAAAATTTAAATATATGAATAAAATTAACTAAACTAAAGCCCTATAGGGATTTCAACTGAATTCTTAAAGCCAAAAAGAAAGGGTTGAACCGGGAAATAAATAAATTAAACCTCCGGGAAAAAATTATTAATATAAAGAAAATATTAGATATATATTGAAATCGTGAGAAATTTCAATTTATGAATTTGTCCTCCTTATATAAAAGGATGTGATTTCATCCTTATAAAATCTAGGTTATTCCAAAGCAGAAATCTAGAAAAAATACCCTGAATATTACTACAAATAGTAAAATAAACATATAAAAAACGAGTTTTTATATGTTTTACTGGATTCATGCTTTCTCAGGAATAACATCAGAGCCATACAAATACATCCTACAAACTATGAAACTTTCTTTCTTTTATTACCGTAACTGTTACCGTCAAAAGTTTTTTTTCGGTTATTATCAAATGAATTAAACTTTTTGCTATCACTATCAGCCCTTGTACTAAATGATCTTTTACGATTATTTTTACCATTTCTAAACTCACTGCGTGGTGTAGATTCTCCTTTATTCACTAGACGATCAATTGCACGCCATCTAATAACATCCTCAGGAGAAATAAAAGATAAAGCATGCCCGGTAGCCCCTGCTCTACCCGTCCTACCTATTCTATGTAAATAATCTTCAGGACACATAGGTAAATCATAATTAATAACATGCTGTGTATGAGGAATATCAAGCCCTCTAGCAGCTACATCAGTTGCTACCATTATTCTATGGTTCGACTTACGAAACGATAAAATCACTCTTTCACGTTGACGCTGACTTAAATCACCGTGTATAGCTTCCGCTTTATGATTCTCATATTTTAACATATTAGCTAATTGATCGGCAGAGCGTCTAGTCTTCACAAAAATAATTACCGATCCTTCCCTATTATCAAGTTGTTTAGTTAATTCACTAAATTTTTCTTTATCAGCAATATGTATTGATTCCTGTTTTATTTCTGCAGCTGCTTTATTATTAGCACCTACCGTAATACGTACAGGATTATTTAGATATTTTTGAGAAAGAGTAATAATATGTTTTGGCATAGTAGCAGAAAACATTAAAAATTGTCTTTTTTCCGGTAAAAATTTATTGATTTCTTCTAACTGTTCTTTCATCCCCATATCAAGCATTCTATCCATTTCGTCAAGTACGGTTATGCCTATGCGATCAATTTTTAGACTTCCCCTATTTAAGTGATCGATAATACGCCCCGGGGTACCGATAATCACTTTCGGATTCTTTTTTAATTGCATAAATTGTTTAGGCATTGGTTCACCGCCTATCAAAACTGCACTATTAATTTTATAGTATCTAGTTACTTTATTTAAAGTACTGTATATTTGTGTTGCTAATTCTCGAGTTGGAACAAGAATTAAAGCAGTAGTTTTATTTTTAATAAATGAATCAATTACCGGTAATAAATAAGCAAGGGTTTTCCCTGAACCTGTCTGACTAGAAGCAAGTATATCCGAACCTATCATCGCAATCGGAATCGATTGCTTTTGTATTTCAGTCGGCTCAGTTATATTCATTGTCTCAAGAGCAATAATTAATTCTTCAGATAAATTAAAGTTTTTCATTATATAATCCAATATAGTTTTTCAAAATATGCACATTATTGATGAGAACTATTACATAACCCATTTCTAAAGATAATTAAGACATCAACTCTGCCCTCTTATCCTCACAAACTTAACTATGTACATGTACAATGCGTCAAGTAGAAGTATCGTATTCCCTTTATAAGATAAGTTATGCAAGAGGTCTATTGTATAAACAATAAGTTATAATAAATTAAAATATGACTTACATAATTATCCTGAATTAAAAAATATGCTTAACTAGATTACAAAACACCCACTAAATATATAAAACGATTTAATAAATAATGTAACTATTTTAGAATCTTATTCAAGCCAGAATAATATCATTAGATTTAGGGCATTTTCATGCCCTCTAGTAAAAATAATTTATTATACTTAAAATTATATAGGTTATTATAAGACAAAACAAAATATTTACTATTTTGATAAAGATGACTAGACTACCCTAAACTTGTAAAATAAATTATAAAAAATTTTGGATAGCTGATTTTGGTATTATAAATACATTTATTTAATTCTGAGGTTCACAGCATAGGCTTTTCCTTGCTTTTCTTCAAGATCAAAAATTACACCTTGTCCTTCCTCAAGGCTATATAAACCTGCTGCATCTACAGCTGATTTGTGTACAAACACATCTTTGCCGCCGTGTTCCTGCTCAATAAATCCAAAATTCTTCGTAGAATTATACCACTTAACTTTACCTACTATATTTGTAGCCATAAAAACCTTTATTAGATAGAAATTACTTATTTGAACTCAACTCGCACTTATAATAACTAACACTTAAATTTTACTTTAAGCCTTACTTAATATAAGAACCGATAAAAATTCATTATGTAAAACTACCTTACCTTACAGCATTTGTCAATAAACATGTCAATAACATGCAAGAGAAAGTATTACTTTCTGAAGCTAATCTAGCATATTATTACTATTTTGTCACTATTTAAGTTCATTATCTAACAAATAATAGTAAAAATGAGCTTATTCTTTAACTTTTTCATATTATTATAGTGCTATCTCATATTTATTTAATGCTATATAACCTAGACTCTATGGAGATTTCTAAAAAGATTTAATTTTGGCTCTTTTTGCTGTAAATTATAAGATTTTTTTGAAATAGGAATAATTATTCCTACAAAAATTTTATTAGTTTTTACTAAACAATAATTTAACATAAAAATATATTTACATTTACTGTGCAGAACCTAATAAAAACACTTGCTTTTTTTCATTTTTTTTATTAAGCTATCCACTTAGCAAATGCAATCTTAATATTCACAGCTGCCCGCGTGATGGAATGGTAGACATAACGGACTTAAAATCCGTGGAGCGTAAGCTCTTGCCGGTTCAAGTCCGGCCGCGGGTACCATTAATAAAATGCACAAGTCACTACTTTCAAAAGTTAAAAAATTATTTGTTAATTTTTTAGTTTTTTCTTTTTTATGGAAGATATTAAGTTCTTGAAAATAAAAGTTTGAAATTTGCGTTTACACTAAAAAGCTACTCGATAAACTCGAATATCTAAACACTAAAGTAAAAAATGCCGTTGATATAGAGGAAATCAAAAAAGGTATCTATTACGCGCTCAAGTATCATGGGTTCACAAATGTATTAGTCAGGTTACCATTATATTCACATCCAATTGAGTCGGCAATTATGTTTGTTGAATTTGTAGCATATGAAGCCCTACTAACCTTTACACTGCTATTAAGCTACAAACTGCTCTACTTCTTCATGACACTATAGAAGATATAGAACTGACTGCAGAAATGATCACCACAATTTTTAAAATAGAATTAGCAAGACATGTATAGTGGGTTACTAGGGTAAAACCTTAAGGAAAAATCAGTACAGAAGAAAGCTTGAATTTATTAATTCAGCAAAAAAGATATAAATGGCACTCATAAAACTTTTTGATAGAGTCTTAATATACAGACTTTAGGAGCTAAATCACCTAAAAAAGTAATAAAAGCAACTCTAATACATGGTATATTAGCTTTGCTACATATTGAGAAATTCCTGTTTTAACTCATCGCTTAATTGAATTATGTAACGCAAATTTAGGTATATCTCACTTTAAACCAATACAACAAAATGTATTTTTAGAAAAACATATTTTCCTTTTATTTTTAGCTTTTTTCTCTAGCTTGTAAAAATGTGGCACCCCTACATTGCACTCAATATTATAGGAATAGTGATAACTGATATTTCTAAGTTACCAAAATATTTGGTAAAATACATTAAACTGAATTAAGTAAGAATACTCATAAAAGTTCTCGATAAAGCATATAAAAGGCTGGCATAAAACGTTTAAAAACTGGATATACTTTAAAAGTATAGGTATAACAGCTGAATAATTAAGAAAAAATGAATTAGTATAATTTGTAATATTAATAAATCAAAGAAGTAGTTATTATATTTTATGCCAAATATTACTATATTAACTCTTAAAAGAGTTAAGGGATAGATATAATAACTTCAATAACTCCATATTATAAAACTAAATATTTGAAATATTGAAACAATAAAATTTTGATGAATAATTTGTTCACTGGTAAAATTAAAATTATTTTTCATAATATTCCCACGGTGACATTAGATAATATAAAAGCATACATGCAATACAGCTAATGAATGGCTATTACTCACTTTTTCTTTCCATACTACACTATTTTCTAATTGTTTTTTTATTCACTTCAACTTTTTCTACAGCTTGTTCTCATTTTTTCAATTGACATTTTACGTCAATGAATTCTTGAGTTTCTCTCAAATGTGTTCTAGCAACCGCTCCTACAATAGTAATCACTACTCCTATCCCCAAAAAGCTATACGCCAATTAAGACCATATTTTGTAGCAAAATATAATAAGCAATAGCCCCCACAAAACTTCTAAAAACTGTAAAAATTGAAATTATAGCCACTGCTGGGTATTGTATAGGATGTGAAGTTATTTCAGTAATATAAAGTTCAGCACCTATTATTTTCCCCATACAACATACCTTGTACAATTTGACAAATGGTAATTAAAAGCAGCAGCTGCTCCTATTTAAGGATACGTAGAAAAAGTAGCCATTACTACAAAAAATAAAAACATCATGGCTATAGTTATAACTAAGTAGTTTTCCGTCCGATATTATTCCCCTACCCAACCAAAATATTATAAGCTCCTACAGGTCTTAATAGATATATTGAACAAAAAACAGCAGCCGTATAAAGTGCTGCAACATGTGCATCAGCTTTTAGATTTAAAAGTACTGCCATTGTACAAGAGCATAAGGTCACAATATTCAAGAAATGTGCCTATAGATAATAATACTATCGCTTCTTTTTAAACTTGTTTGTACTTGAGCCAAGCATGATTTCTTTACAAAAAATAAAATTGTAAAGAAACTGATACTGTTTTATATAATCAATAGGACATTTCATTTGATACGATAAATAAGAAAATGAAGTGCAACTTAAGACACTTCCGTGTATTGATAGAAAAAAGTTATAATATATCACAATATTTTTTATAGTTGTAGTTGTAATATATAGAATATATAGGTTTAACTATATCACCGAGCAAACGGTAAAGTTAAAAGCAAGAAACAAAATAACATAGTACTTTAAAATTTACTTTACTTTATTTAGTAGCATGATAAATATTTGATAAATACATTAATTGCACTTACGTATGGAAAATAAAGAAGAAGAATCAAATATATTACCTGAGTTTATAATTGATGAAGAGTAAGAAAAGCTATTAAAAGCTAAAAACTCTAAAAAGAACTTAAGTTAATATTAATAACGTTTACAATCATTTTAACTAGCTTTTTAACTTTTTGTTATTTCTTATAGAAGAAAAAGCAGAGTATAAATTACAACAAGAAGCAGAAGCAAAAAAAGTAGATAAAGCTGAATTAAATAAGATGTGAGCTTATAAATACGAATTTAGGATAATTATAATTACTTATCCTAAATTCGAGTTATGACATTTCACAAGCAGCAATCATCAAATAATCTTGAGGAGTAAGATTTTCAGCACGATAATTATCATTGATGTTCAGCTGAGTTAGTACTTCATTTTTAACAGGTACAAAATTCTTCAATGAAGATTTGATCATTTTACGTCGTCCTGCAAAAGCAAGTTTTGTTATTTGCTCAACCTTAGTTATCAGAGCAATAGACGGCAGATTTTCTAAAGGTGTTAGTTTAACTATGGCAGAATATACTTTAGGAGGTGGATAGAAAGCAGTCGGTGCTACTTCAAAGCATTTTTCTACTTTAGCTATTAACTGACATATTACCGATAACCTGCCATATGCTTTAGTTGACGGCATAGCACAAATACGTTCTACTAATTCCTTTTGTAACATTAGTGTCATACTAGTAATTAGCCGTGCTTCTTTCAGCCATCTAATTACTAATTCCGTACCTATATGATACGGTAAATTAGAAATTATAGTGACTTTATCATAGCCTAAATCAGTTAAATTTATTTTAAGAGCATCCTGCTTAATAATATTTAGATTAGGATAATATTCTTTAATCTCATTGAGTAATGGAATAAATCTCTCATCTGTTTCTATAACAGTTAAAGATTCAGGATTTTTCTGTAATATCGATCTAGTTAACCCTCCGCTGCCGGGTCCTATTTCTAAGACTCGGCTATTTTCTTCAAGATTACTCACACGTACGATTTTATGACATAAACTACTGTCAAAAATAAAATTTTGTCCGTGCTTTTTAAGAGGATTAATGTGATGTAAGGCTGCATGTTTTGCAATTGAAGGGAGCATAGAGTGATGTTGTTCTCAAAAAAAATAGTTTTGTTGTATTGATCAGAAATACTATATGTACCTATTAAGGTTATTTTTCTAGATTCCCGCTTTCGTGCGAATGACATTGACCATAAAACAATTAAGACGGCAACATTATTTTTATAGATGCCTTTTTACGCATATTTTCAAATATTTTTTGTGCTTTTTGTGAAATCTTTTTATTGGTTAGGTAGTTTACTACATAATTATTTTCATCTTCATTAAGATTTAGGATTTTTTTGCTGCACACTAATATTATTTCAAATTTGTTATTTACTTCAAAAACATTACTTGCTTTATTAGGAGTTAAGTCCTTTATAATAGTTTGTTGTACATCTTCTATTTTACTAAGCTTATTGGTAATAATTTGCATAGTAGCAAAATTATCATAAAGCGATTGTTTGACGTCGGTGCATTTTTTTAATCGATTTTTTAAATTATTCATCTGCGTAAACGCTGTATTGCCGCTATGTTTAGATGTAAATACTTGCATTGAAATTTCTACGTCTTTTTGATCGCTAGATAAAATTGCGACATCTATTTCTTTATTACTTACTTGCACCGACCTTGATAAGCTTGACAAAATATTCATTTTAATCAACTCAGATTTAATTTGAGCAATAAAACTACCAGGATTGACCGATCTACTTTTTAGATACTGAAGAAGAGAGCCGTGAGGCATTTTATTACGATCTTCAATAGATTTAATAGCATTATCTATTTCTTCTTGCGTGATTTCCCTATCTCCGGCATATTGAAAAAGTAAAGATTCGTCAATTAAGCTCTTGATTGCTAAGTCACTTAGCTGCTTATCTTGAGCAGGCGTTAGACTCTCAACATTATTTAGTGCGATAATCATTTTTTTTCTAGCCAGGAACTCATTAAGAGTAATAGGTTCATCATTTACAGATGCTACTATATTCGGTCGCGAAGCTTGTGCTACATTAAAAGTAAAAACGATACCAATTATAAGTAATAATTTTTTCATATTTTTTCAGACTCACATAATGCAATAGTTAGAACAATTTTCATCCTGACTATCGATAAAAGGTTAAATAATCAAGGACTTTATTGTATGGATCGATGTCATTCCCATGAAAACGGGAATCGAGCTCTTTCCGATTGTCATACCGTGGCTTGACTACGGTATCTAGACAAAAATAAAGACTAGACCCAGTGCTCAAGTCACGGGGTAACACATTTTTCTAGATTCCCGCCTACGCGAGAATAACATATGGCACTTTTTCTAGCCATTTGAAACTTACATGTTTAATACTTTTAAACCGATGGAAATAGTAGGTGAAGAAGTAGTTTTTTTGATTCCTCTACTTCCGTCTGCTAAATAATCGGAATAAATCTTTGCAGTAATTCTAACACAATCTTTAGCATATGTCACTCTAATAGTTCGAGTAAGTAAATTTGGAGATCGTTTAGAGAGATCAATACGTGCACCAAAGCCTACAATCCAATTTTGTGCTAGCTGATAATTTATGTCTCCATAAAATTGCCGCACTCTATTACTTGAAACCTTTATACTTTCTACAGAATAATATTTTTTAAGATTTATAAGCTGAATAAAATTACCTAGAAAGTTAATTTTATTATAGTTAAAATTTCCTCCTACTTCATCTCTGATCGGTCTGAAATATTTATTTTTTCGGAACACATAAAACAATTCTAAATTATTAGAAATACTCACTAAGATTTGACCGACATTTTCTGTATCATCAGCAGATAAATCTATACTATATCTTGTATTACGGGATTGTCCTAAAAATAATTTTAAATAATTTTCTTCTTTAGAAATACTAGTATTTAAGCCGTAACTTAGTCTATTACCGAAATCATGGCAATCAATACCACTATAACGATTCGATAAAAAGATATTTTTTTCGGATAATTCATATTTAGCAGGATCAATTATAACAAATTTTTTGTCTTTCTTAGATAATTTACGTCCCATAGTAAAAGAAACTACCGGCTCAATAAGTAAATTTATCGTTCTTGTTATATTAGCTACTAACGGATAACGCCACAAAGTTTGTAATTCCGGTATATTTCTTTGGAATGATTTAGTGTCTTTTGTTTTATCTAAATAGACTCGTCTTGCAAGGTAAAAATCACCTCTATCCCTAGCGGCAAAATCAAACATTTGTCCTGAGGAAGTGATAAAATTATGAAGAATAGAGAATTGCAAAGAAGTTCTAGCAAGTTGTTTTCCTATTCTTTCTTTGTACATTAACATATTATTTTCAACAACAATGAAACTATTATCACTATCATTTAAATTTATCACATTTTTTGTATTGATTTGCGGTAATACTAGCGGATTAGTATACTTACTATCATTACTACCTAAGCCTTGAAAACTTAAGCATGCTGCCGAAAAATAATCAGCCTCATGAATTTTATTTAAGAATATTTTAGAAGTTAGATATGAAGCGTAGTTATTATAATAATTTTTCAAATACGCTTTATCCGATGTACGTTCTATCCTAAAACGGTAATCATAAACTTTATCGGTACTAATAAAATTGCCGCTTGCTATATAATGATAAGAAGAAACTTTTTTATTTTTTACTATACTTCCGTCTTTTTCTATAAAATAGGGTAATTTACCATAACTACTTTGAAAATTCATATTATCGCTATTATTTGGGCGATAACGTAATTCTAGCTCAAAAGTTTGATATTTACTAAAAATTCTTGGAGTAAGAGT
Source organism: Rickettsia canadensis str. McKiel (assembly GCF_000014345.1). Classification (NCBI taxonomy): domain Bacteria; kingdom Pseudomonadati; phylum Pseudomonadota; class Alphaproteobacteria; order Rickettsiales; family Rickettsiaceae; genus Rickettsia; species Rickettsia canadensis. The sequence goes on from NC_009879.1 coordinate 897,522, forward strand.
AAAATCGATATTAGGTTTTACACGTAGATATAGAGGTATACTAAACCCTTTGTTTTTTACGTCTGGTACTAATAATCCGGAAGTTGCAGGAGCCGTAGGAGTCGGATGGAAAAAATACGGTAAGAAAAAAATCGGTACTCCATATACTTCAAAAAACACATTTTTATAAACTACCCTATGCTCTTCAGAGTGAATATAACTGTCCTTAGCAGCAATTTGCCAAATAGGGTTTCTATTACAAGTAATAACGCAAGGAGTAAATGCGGCATGGTGCAACTTAAGATTATTTTCATCTATTCTTTCAGCAAGTTTAGCAATTAAAAGATTATTATCACCTGAAAGCAAAATGAATTCCGATATGATACCCTTTTTAAATTCATCTTTTAAAACTGCTTTATCACCCTCTATTATTCTATTTTGTTTATCCTTAATTCGTATATTACCTTCTGCCCATAAAATATCGTTTTTTATATCATAAAGTAAGTTATCTGCCGTTAATAAATACACATCCGTGATAATTTTTATACTACCTTTAGCATATATCAAATCCTGACTTTCGTTATACTCTATAAAGTCGGCTATCATATTGCTTATCTTAACATTTTTATCATTCTTAAAATTATCAGCAGAACTTATCAGAGGAGATATTGTAATAATAAACAAGCATATTATTCGCAGTAGCATTTATATTAATAACTAATATTTTAATAGTAAAAAATAATAGCAAGCTATTAGTAATATATCAAATAATAAAAATTTTTGCTTGCTCTTTTGCAGTGCAAGGTTATTCTATGGAGAGATATATGTTATATAATTTTGTTGATGTCATTCCTGCATGACTTTGGTAACCACCATGATGTCATGCCGTAGCTTGGATTCAGGCGGTATCCATTAAAAATTTTAAAAAGACTGAATACCAGGATCCAGTCACAGTATTACAGTAACAAAACTAAATCTATGCGGCAATAACACAAGAGTCATGATAAAATGCTAGACAATTTCATTGTGAATCAAGCAACTAAAGAGTTTTCAGTTAGTGAGATTTCTAATAAAATTAAAGAATTATTAGAAAATAATTTTGGCTATATTAAGATAAAAGGAGAAATTTCAGGTTTTAAAATAGCAAGCTCAGGGCATGCTTATTTTAACTTAAAAGAAAATACTGCTATTTTAGCCTGTACTTGCTGGCGTCCTACTCTTGCTAAAATCAAATTTCCTTTAAAGGACGGCATGGAAGTAGTGATTAGTGGTAAACTCTCAAGTTATGCAGGTAATTCACGCTATCAATTAGCGGTAGATAATTTGCAACCCGCAGGACTTGGGACTATGCTACAAATCCTAAACGAGCGTAAAACACGCTTAGAGAAAGAGGGACTATTTAACAAGAGACGTATTCCTATACCTTTCTTGCCTACGAGAATAGGAGTTATAACCTCAATAACCGGTGCTGTTATTAAAGATATTATTCATCGTATTCGTGAACGTTTTCCGACTCATATAATAATATGGCCGGTTAGTGTACAAGGAGAAAATTCCGGCAATGAAATTGCCGCAGCAATTGAAGGATTTAACAAATTAGAAGAGGCAAATAAACCAAGTGTTATAATTGTTGCTAGAGGTGGTGGCTCTATAGAAGATCTTTGGTCATTTAACGATGAGATATTAGTACGCGCCGCCTATAACTCAAAAATTCCTATTATTTCTGCAGTAGGTCATGAAGTGGATTATACTTTAATAGATTTAGCAGCCGACAAAAGAGCTCCAACCCCTACTGCTGCTGCAGAATTTGCTGTACCGGTACGATCTATTTTAAATAATACCCTACAATCTTATGAAAAAGTATTATTAAATAATACTAAACAGTTAATTAATTATCACGAACAAAATATAGCAAATTACGATAAAATACACAGATATCTCACTAACTATATAAATCATAGACAACAATTACTGGACGAGACAGGTTTTAATTTACTAGATGTTTTACCGTGCTTTATTGAACTACAAGAAACAAAGCTTAAATTTTGTTCTAAAGAAAGAATTAACCCTGCTAAAATAATTAATTACAAAACATTAGAATTAACACATCAAACAGCTTATCTATCAAAATCGGCAAATAATACTTTGAAAAACTTTGAGTATAAATTAGAATTAAATAGCACGTTACTTGCAAGCCTTGATTATCATAACGTATTAAAACGAGGTTTTGCTATAGTTAAAGGAGCAATGGGTAATTTTTTATCTTCTAAAATTACTGCTGCGGATGAAAAAATTTTTAATATTAAATTTTCTGACGGCGAAATTAAAGTAGTTCGTAACTAATAATGTCATCCCATGGCTTTTTGACTACGGATCCAGGAAAATAATTCATGGATCCCGTAGTCAAAAAAGCCATGGGATGACATTATTAACTTTAAAAAATACAAATTATGAAAATTTTAAAGCTTTTCATTTTTATACTGCTCATTGCTAAAAATTTTTATGCTTTAAGCATAAGTACAAACGAACAACAAGCAACTTTAGAATGTGAAGAAGAACAAGCCGATAAAAAAACTTTGATAAATGCATCGTATATAAATGAGCCTTAACAATACTTAATTGCTAATTCAAACGATCGTACTACCGTTTCCAGTATCCAGTATGGATATAGAATTAATTAACGCTATTGCCACAAAAATAGGTATCAACATTGAGTACAATCAAAATAGCTGGTATTATCAAAATCAATTAGATATCCAAAGCGGCAATGCCAATAATGGCTGCAGGAGCTACTTATACTACTGAGAGCAGTAAATAACTACGCTCATTTAAACCGTATCATCTCAAAGAAATATCATTACTTATTATTGAATCACTTACCAAAAAGTGAAATTTTCAAAATGTTAATGCACTAATAGCGCAACACTAGTAAACAAAATAATAAAGGAAGAAATTAACGGTTTTATTAGTGATAGAATAGCTTGTTCCGTTAATATATTAGGAAGCGAGATAGGACAGAACATAGTAAAAATTCTCTTAAATATAAAAACTCTCCTATATATTTGATGTTTAGCAAAAAAACCGTATCTTTAAATAGAGTTGAGCAATTTAATTTTGCGATAGACAATATTTCATGCAAGTAACGAGTACAAAAAAATCATTAATGCATATATATCCATATTCTATTACCTAAATCTATAGATTCTCGTTTGGTGTCATATTATAAGCCTTACTTTGCTGCCTTACTTGTGCTTTTTCAGGAATTATTTTGAGTAGCAGAAAAATAGTACTTTATACGGTATATTTTTATCTTCGGTATTACCGTCCATTAGTAGATGTATAATAGTAAACAATGATACCGGAAATTTAAACTTCTATTTTACTCCTTCTGATTTCTATTATATATTGTAGTAGTTTTGCTTGGTTTTACTTTTATAAATTATTAAGCTATTATAATAAACAGATTGCTGAAGATAATTATTTAGAATAATTATTAAATAATATAATAGTAGCAATTTGCGATTCATCGGACAAACAACTTTTAGAGGAGTTGTGATGGTTATTATTAAAATTGAACCTCTAAGTTTTGGTGGGACCATTTTTTTGCTTTTATTACAGCTAATTGCGGTGCAACATTACGAGATTTTATTACGAAAGAAAATTCAATTAAGAGGATACCAAGAGGAGTGAGTATTGAAATAACTATATTATGAGGCATAGCCTTTAGCGTATTATTAGATATGTACAAAGTTAATCTGCACAATAAAATATTCAATGATTATAGTAATTTCCGGAGTATTCATTACTAGTCTTTTAGATTATCATTTTTCATTTTAGTTTTCTTAAGTGGAGATTCCATAATAAAAATACAAGATGAGCAAAACAAACATGAAAATAGCTACTTGGAATATTAATTCCATCAAAACAAGACTTAATTTATTGCGTAATTTTTTGTCTAAAGAAAATCCCGATATTTTATTATTACAAGAAATAAAGTGCGAAACCGAAAAATTCCTGTTTGATGAATTATCCGATTTACCTTATAATTTGTACGTTCACGGACAAAAAACATATAACGGTGTTGCTATAATCTCAAAATTTCCTGCCAATGAAATAATTAAAGACTTTCCGAATAATTACTGCAGTGATCAAGCAAGGTTCTTAGAAATAAAATTATCACTACCTATAGGGTTGTGTAATATCATCTCGCTCTATGCTCCTCACGGTTCATTTGTCGGTAGCGATAAATTTGTAACAAAACTAGCATTTTATGAATCTCTAATCAATTATCTATCAACTAAAAAATCTTTTGATGAAAAAACTATCATTGGTGGTGATTTCAATATTGCACCGTTTGATATAGACGTATATTCACCTAAAGCATTAGCTGAAACTACTTGTTTTACTAAGGTTGAACAAAAAAAATTACGAACTATTCTAAATTCCAGATTTGAGGATTTATACAGATTGATGTATCCGAATAAACAAGAATTTTCATGGTGGGATTATAGAGCTGGATGTTTTGAACAAAATAAAGGTATGAGGATTGATATGATCCTTGGTTGTAATAATACTATTGACTATTTAGAAAATTGCTATATGGATTATAATTTAAGGACTCAAGAAAAACCTTCAGATCATATACCGGTAATTGCTAATTTTAAGGAATAATATGTCTTCAAAATTTATAAAATTTTATGAAAAAACATGACATTTGTCAGTACAAACGGCAACTTTATGTTTTACGTACAAGCTCATAAGATTTTCACCTGCAAATCTTCGGCTTCTGTTTCCATGAATGCTTTTACTGTTAATTGCTATTGCTCCTTTGTAGCTAGCTTTATATAATATATTAAAACACACCTATTATCATAGCAAATATACTAGGTTTATCATGGCATTACTAGTTTTAATAACTATCCTAATGTATTAAATATAATGACTAAACAAATCATTGCTTTGGTTGGAAGGCCTAATGTCGGCAAATCAACGCTTTTTAACAGATTAAGCATACGTAAAAAAGCTATTGTTCATAATCTACCAGGCGTCACTAGAGATAGAAAATATACAGATGGCAAAATCGGCTCTTGTGAATTTTTGCTAATTGACACTCCAGGACTTGAAGAGAATCCTAATAGTATGAGTGTACGACTAATGGAGCAGACTACTAAAGCAATTTTAGAGGCAGATTTAATTTGCTTTATGGTTGACTGTAGAAGTGGAATATTGCCTGATGATAAGTTACTTAGTAGTTTTATTAGAAAGTATAATAAACCTGCAATACTGGTAGTTAATAAATGCGAAAAAGCTTTTGACTTTGATAAAGAATACTACCAATTAGGCTTTGATAGTATGGTAGCTATATCTGCCGAGCATGGTACAGGCTTAATTGATTTATATGACGAAATTATTGCCAAGTTACCTAAAGAAAAATCAATCGAGACAAATATAGCGGATCCAGTTAAAGGAGATTGTGTGCAAATAGTAATTAGCGGTAGACCTAATGCCGGGAAATCTACTTTTATAAACGCTCTTATTAACGATGAAAGGTTATTAACCGGTCCTGAAGCAGGTATTACTCGCGAATCGATTGAAATTGATTGGCAATATAAAAATAATCATATTAAATTGATCGATACAGCAGGACTCCGCAAGAAATCCACTATTACAGAGTCTTTAGACAAATTATCGGCATCAGATGCTATTAATAGTATTAAATTTGCTAATACCGTCATTCTAATAATTGATGCTTTATCTCCTTTAAAACAGCAAGATTTAAATATTGCAAGCTATGTAGCCAATGAGGGCAGAAGTATCGTTATAGTAGTGAATAAATGGGATTTAGTTAAAGAATCTGAAAAAGAAGCATTTCAGGAAGAATTTTATTATCAGATAAATACTCATTTACCTCAGATTAAAGGCGTCTCTGTACTGTTCATTTCAGCGATCAATAAACAAAATATTGAGCAAGTTTTAGATGCTTGTCTTACAATTTATAAAAATTGGAATAAGAAAATAACCACTAGCAAATTAAATGAATGGCTTAATTTTACTACGGAAGCACATCCACTGCCTTTACAAAAAGGTGGCAAAAGAGTACGTATAAAATATATGACTCAAATAAAAACTCGTCCCCCTACTTTCAAATTATTCTCCAATAATCCAGAAAAAATTACCAATAGTTATACTAGATATTTAGTAAATAATATGCGTGAAGCTTTTGACATGCCCGGCATTCCTATCAGATTCGCTTACGTCAAAACAAAAAACCCGTATGTGTAGTGTAAAATTAACTAATTTACAAAAATAATTTTACGTATATACTTGTGTATACAATAATCAAGTGTATTATTATTATGCACAGTCAAATTAAAAAATGGGAAAATAGTTTAGGCATTAGAATATCTCTCAGCACTTAGCTAAGAAATTACATGTTAGTGAAGGTACATTAGTTAATTTAAAATTAATTAATAATTTATTAGTACAGAAAAATCTGAATTGAATATATTACTAGATAATATTACTGCTTCTAATCATCATCATGAATTATTCAGTAATAATAAGACTAAAGGTAATGAAACATAGTAACTTATATACCTGAAACAGGTGATGTAATTTGGCTTGATTTTGAACCACAAAAAGGTAAAACAATTCAAAAGATGTGTTCGGCAGTTGTCCTTAGCCCTTATAAATATAATCTAAAATGGTCTTGCTTTATTTGTTACTATTACTAACCAAATCAAAAATTATCCATTTTTTAGAAGTGGTAATAGATTTTGATTTTTAGCAAATAAAGGGAGAGGTATTATGTGATCAAGTTAGATCAATATACTACAAAGCACGTAAAGCAAATAAAATTTTAACATTAAATTAAAATACTTATATTATAAATGAAATAATATATAAATTAACTTATATAAACACATTCATTCTATAGTCAATAGAAACTTTTTTTCTTTAGGTAGATTGTTTAATTGTCTATTTAGCATAATTGATATATAATAGTATTATTATTTTATAGTGTATCAAAAGCAATAATGTTATAGAACTTGTTAGTTACTTACAAGCTGTAAATTAGATAAGTTCTCTATTCCTACTACACTTTCGTTTTTTTATATGTATAATTACCAGCAGTAACAATATATAAATACTCTAACTGCAAATTGACAAGCACAGTATGAATTGATTTGGAGCATCAGGATTTTTTACTTCAAAACCATATTTTGTACCGTGCTTAATAACTAATAAAGCTAATTCTGCTCCTATTTGTGTTTCGCAAAACAATATTCTGCATCTGTTTTTAATTTACGTATTAACTCCTCTATTACAAACCATTCAAATAACAGACCGCGTTTTGGATAAAAATATAATAATCATGCATACAGTATTCAACTATCCCGTATATAGACTTTCAGTGCTTTCACGTGAAGTTTTGGGATATTTTCATACCAAGGTTTTAATAACCGCATCATGAAAGTTTGCTCTAATATCTCAGTATGACGTCTAATAGTCATATCTGTTAAACTAAGCGACCTTCCAAGCTCACTATAATTTAATAATTATCCATGGTTATGAGCAAGCATCATCCATAATTGCCTTATTACATGTGCATTAAGAGATATTTCTAAATTAAGTAAATAACGCTCGATAAAACTAGTAATATAACTACGCCATCTAAGACTTTGAACATAATTGTTTACTTGAATAATTAGCAAGAACCCTTAAATAAGGCAAAATTTTAGGTTGTTTTTGAATTTCATCAATCACTATTAAAACGTTTAAAGGAGCAAGAGTTGTTTTAAGATTCTTAAATTGATTTAAGTACACCCGGATATTCAAGGTCAAAACATTAACTCTTCACACTTTCTTGAAGCTGTTTAATATAAGAGTGAGATAAAGTAATTTAGCCACATTGCCTTGGACCAAAAATTTCACAAATCGGGTATATCTTAAAAGAACCTTTGATATTTACTAAATAATAATCTCTTGCTATCATCCTTGTAATTTCATAATGATACTTTAAATTTACAAAATATTTTAATCAAAAAATCACAAGATTTTTTTACTTTAATTGTGCTATAATTTGCGTGCCTCCTACACCCCTCTACCGGTTTGTTTATTTCCTATCTCTCTTTGTCTTTCATTTAACACCTTACTTGTATGCGGTCCTATCGGTTTTTTATCTTTACTAAAATTACTTTTTCCTAAATTAACTATAGTGTCTGCTACTACTCCTAGGATTTTCAGATCTGATAATAGTTTTAACTCTGGTACTATAATTTTACCGTATTCATGTTTGCTAAATTTATCGGATATTTTAATTAATTCAGGTGCATGTTTGTTTGTCGGCTATCTTTACTTTACTAATTTTTCATCGCCTAATTTTCATTTTTGATCTATAGGCGTTTTGCTTAAAAACTCATCTAATACTGATCCTAAAAAACTACTTGCATGCTTTGTTAATAGTTCAGTAAGGTCTTGTGCAATGAGGGTTTAAATCACATTTTAGTGTCTCAGAATTATAGATCTACCCCTCACGTAGATAATTCTCTGATAAATTTAGGGCTTATTCCATCTAATACATTTATTTTTTCTGTTGCGGAAACCTGAGAATTCTTTGTTATTTTATTAAACTGCTTGTTTAAAATAGTGGTAAGAATATATGGGATAACGTTAGATTGCAAGATCGCTTCTTTTGAACTAGCTGAAGTAGTTTCATAATGTAAAACAGAAACACATGTTTTTACTGCATCTGCTATCATTGTGCAACCAGCTTAATAGAACCTGCATACCACCCCCCGGGCAGCAGCATTTTTGGCATTTCTTAAGTAATTAAGTTCCGATGCAAGATCAGATAAACTTGAGCCGCTTCCCATGTAAATTGCAATACACTAGCATACATAACTGCTTGGATCACTCTTTGCACTATACCTAAATTATCTTTATGTTTATTTAACTCATCATATTTTTCCAGTTTCAATTCCAATCATTGCCCTTCATCCTGTTTCAAGATAATCAAGGTTTTTATATTAAGTTGTTGCCTTATATTATCATGGATTCCTGCTCTTGACTTTGATACATTTTAATTTATATAATTTAATATTATTTAATTATTTAAAGGTTAATAAAATTTTTACTTTTTGTTAATTTTAAAAGTCATAGTTATATTACAATGGTTTTTACTATAATGCTTCCATTTCATTCACAGAGTCTAGATCCATACTAACCTCTCTCCACACAATATAATATTCTCCATTACCTTAGGATCTATATTTGGATTATTACACTTTGTATTTTGCTTAAGCCAGTTGTAGCAGAAAGACACCGGCTATAATTCCATGATTTTTGGTAGAGACTCTATTTTTCTAACACCGCTCCGATACTTAAGCATTAAAGCTTTAGCTGGCACCACCATACATCACCGATAAAATATATTTCTAAGTAATACCAAATCAATTTAATATTATTATTTGTCTCTATAAAGATTTTGTAATATTCATGTGTTACATCATTAAGCAATTCTACTACTATAAGTGATATAGTAGGATGCTTTTCTATACTTACTAAAGCTATATTTGCTAAGTTTTCAGGACATTGAATAATTCTATCTGAAGCTGTTAATTTTTCATCTCTCCTATTGTGGCTTTTAGGTCACTTTTATATTTTTGTTCTTTATGCGAAGGAAATATTAATTTATCATTTTTACAATCAACTAGGAAAGGAATTTAAAATTTAATAAATAAATCTTTTAGTTTCATATTAATGCTTGTTATATGGAGTGATAACATTAAAAGTTTTCTATATGTCAAATCATATCCTCTAAAGTAGTTATATAATGCTTAATTAATCGCAACAACTTTGCTTCAGGACTTAAATTTTTCACTGCCCATTTTTTAATCCAAGGTTCAGCTAGTTGCCACATATTAATATTACTATCTAACTGTCTACCTATCCCTTCAACCATTATCAAAGTCTTTTGTAATAACAACAATTCCGGTTGTACTTCCATACCAAAATCTTCAGTAATTTTAAATAAATGTGCAAGCAACTTACCTATGGAAATATTGTTTGTTGGGGTACCGACTATAGGTTCGGTAACTGCTCTACAACTTTGAGCAAACAAATCTAAATCGGTATTTGAAGGGATATAACCTGCTTTTAAATGTACTTTAGCTACTAATTTATAATCACGCTTTACAAAACCGAATAAGCTTTCAGCAACGGCTAAGCGGTCTTTTTCCTTAAGTCTGCCCATAATACCGAAATCAAGCAGGATTATCTTACCTTGCTTGTTTACTAAAATATTTCCTGCATGTAAATCAGCATGAAAAAATCCGTCTCTATAGGCTTGATAAAAAAACATTACAGCAAAATCCTGAGCTATTTTTTTTGGTTCTAAGCCCATTTCTTTTAGCAGTGCAGTATCATATATAGAAGTGCCTTCTAGCCACTCGGTAGTGAGTATATTTTCTGACGTTAAATCCCAGTATATTTTAGGAATTATTACGTTAATATCATTTCGCATATTATCCATAAGCTCGGAAGCAGCAGCCGCTTCTAGCCTTAAATCAATCTCACATTTCATAGTTTCATGAAATTTATCGACTACTCTAATTAGCTTTAGCCTTTTTGCTTTAAAAAATTTTGAGATGATTCTTGCGAGAAAATATAGCAGCTTAATATCTCGGTTATATTTTTTATGAATATTGGGACGCAATATTTTTACCGCAACATACTCACCGGTTGCTAACCGTGCTTTATGTACTTGCGAGATTGAAGCAGCAGCGATCGGGTTGTCATCGAAGTGTGACATTATCATACCACGACTCGATCGCAGTATCCAGTTGCTGTTATGGATTCCGTGGTCAAGCCACGGAATGACATCACACTCACCAAACTCCCTCTCTATAATTTTTCTAGCCACCCCACTATCAAACGGAGGTAACTTATCTTGTAATACTCTTAAATACTCTGCTATTTCTGCTCCTACTAAATCAGGTCTTGTAGAAAGTGTTTGTCCGAATTTTATATAAATAGGTCCAAGGTTGCTTAAACAAGCTATTAAGCGTTGGCCGTAATCTTCACGTAATTTTTTGATTAATGATATCGGAGCAAAAAATAAAGCTAATATATAACCGATCAACCTAAAATATTTAGGAATTCTAGAATCAATTAGGATTTGTTTTTTACTGATAATACGAAAAATACGTATTAAATTTAAAAAATTACTTATCATATCTTATATGCACTATGTACCGCTACTATACCGTTACTTAAATTTTTATAATTCACCTCTTCAAAACCGGCTTCTTTAATCATTATTCTAAACTTATCCTGTGAGGGGAACAAATCTATACTTTCGATCAAATATTCATATGCCTCTTTATTACCTGCTATCATTTGACCAATTTGAGGTATAATATTAAATGAGTAAAATTTATAAAAATCTTTTAAGATTCCCTCTTTTACTTTTGAAAACTCAAGACATATAAACTTACCCATCGGTTTTAGAACTCGATAAGCTTCTTTTAAAGCCTTATTAATGTCAGGTACGTTTCTAATGCCGAATGCTATAGTATAATAATCAAAACTATTATCCGAAAAAGGCAATGCTGCAGCACTTGCTAAAGTAAATTTAAGGTTTTGAAATAAATTAAGATCTATTGCTTTCTTTTTAGCATTTCTCAACATTTCTTCATTTATGTCACTTAAAGTTAAAGAAACATTATTTCCTCTATCTCTTGCTTTTTTAGCAAGCTTTAAAGCAATATCACCGCTACCACTAGCAACATCTAATATATGAGAGTTAAGATTTGGAATGTACCTAATAAACTCATCTTTCCACAAGCGATGCAATCCAAAGCTCATAAGATCGTTCATTAAATCATACTTATCTGCAACATTAGAAAAAACGTTATTTACTAATCTTTGTTTTTCAGTATAGTCTACTTTTTTAAAGCCAAAATTTGTTTGGTGCATAGTGTTTTATTATATATATAGTATCAAATGCCGGAACTGCCTGAAGTAGAAACTCTTAAAAACTCTCTGAAAGATAAGCTAATCGGGCTTATTATAAAAAATATAGAGTTAAAAAGAGATAATTTACGTTATAATTTATCTCCGCTTTTAACTACTGAAATCTTAAATACTAATATACTGAATGTTAGGCGTCGTGCAAAATATTTAATTATCGATTTTGGTAATTATTATTCTTTAGTTATCCATCTAGGTATGAGCGGTAGGTTTACAGTACAACCTGCTAATTATAAAATTCAAAAACACGATCACGTGATTTTTGATTTAAATAACTGCGAAAAGTTAATTTTCAACGATACTAGACGCTTCGGAATGGTTTATAGCTTTAAAACTAATTTTTTAGAAGAGAAATTTTTTTATAATCTAGGAATAGAGCCACTTTCTGATTTATTAACACTCGAATATTTAAAAAGCAAATTAATTACTCGAACAATAGCGATAAAAAACCTGATTATGGATAATAAAATTATAGTTGGAGTCGGTAATCTTTATGCTTCCGAAAGTCTTCATTTAGCTAGAATTCATCCGCATAAACTAGGTAGAAATTTAAAGGATGATGAAATAGAAAATTTAATTAAATCGATTAGAGAAGTATTAACTAAAGCTATCACTGCCGGCGGCACTACTCTTAAAAATTTTGTAAACGGTGATAGTAAACCTGGTTATTTTACTCAGCAACTTAGGGTTTACGGTAGAGAAGGACAAAAATGCTTCAACTGCTCCAGTACTATTCTCAAAACAAAGAACTCAGGAAGAAGTACTTTTTATTGTAAAACTTGTCAATATACTTGACATACCATATATTGATTACTTATTTAATTAATAGTTATAAATATATGACAGCATACCCTTTGCATAACCTATCTTATAAAGAGGAATGTTAAGGGAACACTTCACCTCTCGCACCGAAACCCCGTAGCGTACAAAAAAGTACATGAGGATGTGAGTATATCATATCGACGTACAAATTACCTTTATGAAGGAGGTTATATAATGGTTCTAATAAAAAACCGGTTATTATGGAAGGTGGCAATGGTAAAAGACTATGACCTTTATCATCAGAGATAAAACAAAACAATTTAAAAAAATATTGGGTGATCTAACTTTTTACTACAGCAAATAGTAAATCGAAATCAATTCTTAGGACAACCTACTATTATTACTTCCAAAAAGTATGAATCAATCACTAAAGAACGGGCAGTCGAAATAGATATAGCAATAGAATTAATGACCGAGCCTTGACAAAAAATACCACCATTTGTACTATTATTTATTACTACATGATCAGCTAAAGGACAAGGGTTTGATATCGTAGTGTTACTCCCTTCAGCTCATCATATAGTGTACGATATAAATTACCTTAATACTATAAATAAAGATAAAGCTTTACATTATGTTAATGAATTCGGTATTTGCACTATAGATACTCCTATAAATTCTATAAATGCCGTAAATACTGAATATGATTATATAAAAACAAGCTTTCCAATTGCAGAAAATATTTATTAAACAGATTATTTTATTGAAAAACCTATATTAGAGTAAGCAACAAAATATTTTTGGAATTTCGGAATTTTTATAATAACACTAGTTTTTTCTAAATTTAGCAATGAATCTCCAGCCTAATTTATTTAGTATTATAGAAAAAGCTTTCAATAGTACTGTCTTGCTTGGAACAAGCTTGGTACTTGGCATTCCCTTATTACAGGCAAAACACTGCAATATAAATGATAATTATTGCGAGGGAAACATAGAACAAAGCAATACTACAACTCTTTCATTAGTTATAATAATAAATTAACCACTATAAAATAGGTCCTGGCAATGTAATAATAAACAATCTTTTAGTTGACAAAAAATCAAAGATAACTGAAATAAAAGCATTAGTAATAAAAATAGAGCAAAATTAAAATACATGATCTACAGAAAGCTAAAATTCTATTTACTGCTCTTCTTAACGGGGAATCTGATTCATCACTGCATTATAAAATATATGCAAAAGCTTTTCTAAGTCAATTAGGAAATACAGAATGTACAAAATTTGTTTATTCATGTCCTACAAAAATATACAAGCTTTGAACCTACTGTTAACAATTTTATTCAAAACTATATATTAGTATAGATCACTTTTGATGATGCTATATTATCAACTGCTTGCCACACCGATCCTTGACATAACTTCAATGTTAGGAGAGACACAAATTTAATAACCGTGCTAGTATTCAAGTGTCTATTGACATAGGATTATTGCTTATATATCTTATTTTTACCTAATGAGATAATGCTTGCATCTCATCATTAAAATATAGCTTATAAACTTCAAAGATCTGTAAGTTATAGGAACAACTTAGTAACACAGAAGTATATTTCTGTATTTTTTCTTGTTATAGTCAATTAATATAAACTTGGCTTGTTGTTGCCATCGCTAACATATTTATTATATGCATTGCTCATCACGCCTAGTCCCAAATTACGTGCATTAACTATAGTTGAAAAATTAACTTCTGTGTTACTCAAACGAATAACATTGTGAGTGACAATATGGAAAATACTACAGAAGAACAAATAATAACTAAGTGCAAAAATAATGAAGATGAAGAAGAAAAAAGATTAAAAGCAGAAGATTCACGAAAACAACTTAAAGCAATACTAATAACATTTAGTATTATTTTGACCGGTTTTTTAATTTTTACTTATTTCTTTTTTAATTACATAGAAGAAAAAGCAGAAGAATACAAACAACAGAAACAACAAGGCACTCAAAATAATCAATAAAATTAAATATTTATATTATTTCCTTTAGTTATGGTCTTGTTGCCTAGTTTTAATTTGTTTTTATATGTTTTTTCTTCCTGCCTTTAGCTAGGAATGACATAGGAGGTTCGTACACAATGTACTAATGTGAAATGAAGAATAGCGTATGAAGATCAACCTCAAAAAGAGCAAGGCATGCACAAGGCGATGAACAGAGCGTAAGTTCGTACTGCAACTCTTGTAAAATGAACATAGTCAATTTTTGCAATTCATCGAGTGTATGCCAGAAAAGAGTTAATTTTTATATTACTTTAAGTTTATAGTGTGTGAAAAACCGGTTTTATCAAAATAATAAATAAAATCTTTAATAATAGGTACTATAAACTGCTTAAATTTACTTCTACTCAATATACCATGTAATGCCCGCCCCTTTTTGTAAATTGTATCTTTTCATTGATTCAGGTATATTTGAACAAAGTGTTAAAGCAGCTTTTGTTTGTCCCACAGAGCTGCAATATCATCTAATTGTCCTTCAATACCAAATAAAGCAACATTTAGTAATATTTCTTAAATCAATAAGACGTATCTCAGAAACTAATTTACTCTTAACTCTTACTCAAAAAAATTGTTGAAATACTGCATCTATAGTTTGAAGATAGAATTCTGCCAGCATATCTTATCTATACAGGCTAAACACTCATCATAAAATTTAATAGTATGGTCGGCTTTTTTATAATCAGAATTTAATAAACTTTACAATAATTCTAAATGGAATCTATATGACGGAATAAATTTAAACTTATAAAGCCTGCAAATTGGAGGAATCAATGGTATACTTTTTCGATGTCCAGGATAGTTTGGCAGTACCTGCATTATAACAATTTTACAGAACCATTCTAAACTTTTAATTTGAGTAATTTCATTAACTGCCGTAGCGCTTCTTCTAGCATCTTCTATAGAACCGCCCATATTGAGCTTGGAACATTTGAACTATTACTTTCCAAAATTCTTGTAAAGTTGATCTAAGTAAAGTAGCATGATGACCTATAACATAGGTGCTACTATTAATAATTTAGGTAATTCTATTTTAAAATCTTGATTCTTCATTTACAAGGTATGTGTTTAGTTTAACACTAAAAATTGCTCAGTACATTAATTTGAGGATTTACAACTTAAGTTTTAATAAATGCGTGATAATAATAGTCTACATATAAAAATATGCTTATTTTTTCTTCTTGAGTTTTTGCTTTTATCATTCTCTTATTTTTTTATATTTGCTTCACGTCTAGAGCTTCTTCAGGATAATTTGTGACAAGCCATTTAGCTATTTTATAAGGAGTAGATTTCTAATCTTCATGCTCTTTTAAAAGACCAATGATGGCATTTTTGCGATTAAATTCCATATTAAAATACTATAATTGCAATATTATAAAATATACATGTTATTTTAAAAATTTCAACTTTAAATTATCAATCTTGATGACTTTATAAAGTATTATTTATATATTTCTCAAATTTAGAAAATAAAGTGTTGAAGTTATGAGTAGTAACATTTGCTACTTCTTTGGGTGTGATATTTTTAAGTGCTGCAATTTTCTCAGCAATATATATAACAAACGACGGTTCATTTTGTTTGCAACGCATAGGGATTGGTGCTAAATAAGGTGAGTCTGTTTCAATTAATAACCTATCAAGCGGTACATATTTGACTATTTCTTGCAAATCGGTTGTATTCTTGAAAGTAATAATACCCGACATTGAAATATATAAGCCTATGTCTAGCATTTTTGTTGCTAGATTTTTTGAGGAGGTGAAGCAGTGAATCAGCCCTGGAAATTTGCTATTACGCATTTCTGAAGTTAAAATATCAATAGTGTCTTCATCTGCTTCTCTTGTATGAATAATAGCAGGTATGCTTGTAGCAGATGCCGCATGTATATGTGCTACAAGCGCATCTTTTTGTAATTTTTTATTGTAAGGTTTGTGATAATAATCAATACCTGTTTCACCGATTCCAATAATTTTCGGATGCTTGGTAAGCTCTATTATTTCTGAATTAGTAATGAGCCGACTGTTTTCATTTACCTCGCACGGATGTAACCCAACACTCGCAAAAACATTGTCATATTTTTCGGCTATTTCTAAAATACTTGATAAATCTTCAAGTTTAGTGCAGATAGTTTGCATATACTGCACATTATTTTCTAACGCTCTTTGAATGACAGAATCTAAATCTGTATTTTTGGTAAGTAAATTAAGATGACAATGTGAATCTATCAAAATATTATTATTCATATTTCTAGTTATTTATGTGTAAGGTTAAGCGTATTCCATATCATACCTGTGGAGGCGTTTGTTGCGTGGACTAATAAAAAATACATTCGCTATCTCATACCATGGCTTGACACAGTTTATATAATCTTTAAATCTCTTCTATTCTTGGAAATATTATAGTAGGTTCTAAAATAGCAGCTCCTACAGTTAAAGCATAATCACGCACTAAATGCTTAAATAGACGCTCTTTTTTATTTACCCCTAACTGATCAAGCATTTTGTTTGCTGAAGTCGGCACGAAAGGTTGAAGCATTATCGCAATATAGCGTAAAACCTCTAGTAAAGCATATAACACCTCTAACATCTTATCGTGATCAGTTTTTTTCAAATTCCAAGGAGCTTTATTATCAATATAGATATTTGCCTCTTCGGCCAAATTAATAATATTCTCAAGAATCTTATTAACTTCAGTTTTTTCCATCAATAAAATATTCTGTTCAGCGCATTTAATTGCAGCTTTTAAAATCGGTAGCGTATATATCTTATCTATAACGCTTTGCGTAAGTAGCGGCACTTTGCCATCATTATTTTTATAAACAAAAGCCGTAGTACGCTGCAATAAATTACCAATTTTGTTTGATAACTCACTATTGATACGAGTAATTAAATTACTACGGGCAAAATTACCGTCGGCACCAAAAGTTACTTCACGCATCAAAAAATACCTAACCTGATCAACGCCAAATTCATCAATTAACTTAATCGGATCAATGGTATTCCCAAGAGATTTAGAAATTTTTTGTCCCTCATTGGTCCACCAACCATGAGCCATAATCGTTTTCGGCAGAGGAATTTTAGCAGCCATTAAGAAAGCAGGCCAATAAACTGCATGAAAACGTAATATATCTTTACCAACTACATGTAAAGCAGCTGGCCAAAATTTACCGTAATTACTTTGTTCATCAGGATAACCAAGTGCTGAAATATAATTAGCAAGGGCATCAAGCCAAACATAAATTACATGTTTTTCATTATTCGGGACTTTTATTCCCCAGTTAAAAGTAGTACGTGATACCGATAAGTCTTTTAAGCCCGATTTCACAAAGTTAATTACTTCGTTACGCCTTGATATAGGTCTAATAAAATCAGGGTTTAGCTCATAAAGCTCAAGCAATTTATCTTGCCATTTTGAAAGATTAAAGAAGTAGCTAGGCTCTTTAACCCATTCAACCGAGGCGCCCGTCGGTGCTAAGCCATCACTCGTAAGTTCCGACTCATCATAAAAAGCTTCATCCCGTACTGCATACCACCCTTCATAAAAACCCTTATAAATAGTACCGTTATCTAGTAATTTCTGCCAAAAAACAGCTACAGCTTCTTTATGTCTATTTTCCGTTGTTCTAATAAAATCATCATTAGAAATATGCATAGAGGTCATGAGATGACGAAAATTCTCGGAGATCTGATCAGTAAATTGTTGAGGATCGATATTTTTATTAATAGCTGCTTTTTCTACTTTCTGCCCATGCTCATCAGTACCTGTTAGCAATATTACCTCGAAGCCGCAAAGACGCATAAAACGGGCAATTACGTCACTAACAACACTGGTATAAGCATGGCCAATATGTGGAACATTGTTAACATAATATATAGGGGTCGTGATATAATAAGTATTCTTCATAAATGCTTTTTTATTAACTCATGTACTTCAAGCATACTTAAATCTGAAGCTTTAATTGTCTTTATTCTCGCGGGAAATCTATTACTTAATTCTTTAAAGCAATCATAGATTTTGTTATAAAAATCTATACCTCTTATGTCAAATTTATTACTCATATTACGTAAATTTACTCTCTTAATAGCAGTATCCGGTTCTACGTCAATAAAGAAAGTAATATCCGGCATAAGAGGAGGCATTAAAGTTTTGTGCAGATTATATACTAAATCTATGCCGTTTTCCAGCTCTAATCCTTGATAGCATGCCGTTGAGTCAAGGAATCTATCGCATATTACGATATACCCCTCTTTCAGAACCGGTATAATCTTCCGGACCATATGATCATAACGTGCTGCCATAGCTTGTAATAACTCAGACATTGGCAGTAATTCTTCATGCACTAGAATTTCACGCATTTTTTCGGATACGATAGTACCGCCAACTTCACGAGTTAAAATAACGGGAGTATTTTGAGATTTTAAATATTCATAGAGCATTTGAGATTGGGTAGATTTACCACTACCCTCCCCTCCCTCAAACGTAATAAACTTTCCTTGTGTCAAATTATTCATGAATATCAGTCATTTTGAAAACTTAATAAAGAATGTGCTATTTCTGCGGAAAACTTACCCAGCATAGATTGTAAAAAGCTGCTCAATATCATTCCCGCTTACGTGGAAATCCAGTAAAATACATATAGATTTATTTTTTATATGTTTATTTTACGTACCAATCTAAGGTTAATTTCTGGATTCCTGCTTTCGCAGGAATGACATAGGGAAATAACTAATCATTTTTATAACAATAATATCTCTTAAAAAAATATTTACAAGGAAGATTATATACTTATAATACGTTCAAATTTTAAATTATTAATACATGAATAATTTGTTAAGCAAAAGGGATTTGTCAATCTTAATCGGTAATGCAATGGATCATTTCGATACTGCACTTTATGGGTGTCTTGCACCGTTACTTGCCGGTATTTTCTTTCCAAATTATGATAAAGTCGTAGCCTTAATACTTACCTATAGCGTTCTTGCTACCTCTTTATTTACACGGCCAATTGGTGCTTATTTTTTTGGTGTTATTGCTAAAAAATACAGCGGGATTTTTGCGTTGTCTCATTCTTTGATTGGAGTTGCTTTTAGCACTGCTCTAATTGGTCTAATCCCTTCTCATGCCCGAATAGGCTGGCTTGCACCACTATTATTAGTTGTGCTTAGAACATTTCAAGGATTATATTCCGAGGGTGAATGTACTATTGCTAAATTATATATTTTAGAAAATAAAGACGAAACAAAAGCATTTAAGGCTTCTTACCTTTATCAAACCTCTACTATGGTCGGTATTATTCTTGCTTCCTTTATCAGCACTATAGTTTTAAATATAGATTATAATGAATATTGGCGTTTATGTTTTATATTCGGGGGGTTTACAGCTCTTGTAGGTTATTTTTTAAGGAAGAGTGATTCTATTAGAGTAAGCCATTCACTGTCATTCCGCGACTCGATCGTGGCATCCAGTAAGAACCTTAAACAAACTAATACTGTAAGTTATTTTCTGAACCCTATGGTCAAGCCACATGATGACAATAAAGGTTTCTGGATTCCCGCTTTTGCGGGAATGACATTTTTACACGATCTCGTTACAATTTGGAACAATAAACTAAGCATTTTACGGGTTAGTTTTGCCGTAGGCTTCTCATATATGACTTATATAGTACCTTTTGTATTTATGAATAGTTTTATTTCTCTTATTACCGATATACCACTTGAAACCATGATGAAGTTTAATACTGAGTTTCTAATTTTCGATATGGTTATGATTCTAATAATTGGACATCTAACTAAAAAACTACATTATCTTACAATACTAAGCAGCACTCTTATTATAATGAGTTTAAGTATAATTCCTTTATGGTTATTCTTGAATAATTCATCTATATGGTATGTTAATTTTGTACGTATTTGGATTATAGTACTTGGAGTTAGTTTCTTAGCACCTTTAAATTGCTGGCTAAATGATTTGTTTAAAACCGCCGATAAATATATGCTAGTTGGTATCGGCAGTAGTATCGGCTCTTCACTAATCGGACGTCTTGTCCCTTCTACCTGTCTAACGCTTTGGCATGCAACAGGTAGCTCTTTGTCAATTGCGGTTTATATAACTGTAATATCTGCAATAACCTTATGGGCTGTGAGAGTGAGAAATTAATAAAAATTCAAACTCAATAATATACCGACATAATTATTAGCTCTGAACCTTGTTATGCAATTAGCAGGGTTTTGAATTTCTAGAGTTGCTACTTGTAATATCAATAAAATCAAAGCAGCTAAGATAGGTAGATAGTTGATATTATGATTAGCTATCTTTGTTGCTAGAATAAATAACAATATAAAACCTATATAACATATATAAAGCCAAAACTTATAATGCTTGTTCTCTAAATATACGCTTAATGATTTCACTCCTATTTTCTTATCGTCTTTTATATCCATAAAGCCATAAATCGTATCATAGCCGGTTGCCCAAAAACAGCATGCTAAATACATAATAATTGCTGTCACATCAAGCTTATCCTGAACTGCCGCATAAGCTATTAACGCTCCTAGATTAAAGGTAAATCCCATAAATATTTGCGGGAAGTAGGTAATACGTTTCATTAACGGGTATATGCTAATCATTATTACTGCAAAAAACCCAGTATATATAGCTGTTTTACTTAAAAGTAATAAAATAAAAAACGAGATAATGCTAAGAATAAAGAATATAAACATAGCATAAGCAACAGATAAAGCACCGCTTGCTAAAGGTCGATCTTTAGTTCTTGCTACATGCTTATCAAATTTCCGATCAAATATATCATTAATAATACATCCACTACTTCTAGTCGTTATACTTCCTAAAATAAATAGCGGTAATAAATGAGCTAACTCTGTGTTAGAAGGATTTGTCAGTAATAATCCAAATAAAGCAGGAAAAAAAACTAGCAAATAAGCTACCGGCTTATCTACCCGCATTAATTTTAAAGTAAGTAAAAGTTTATTTAGCATTACTATATTCTTCAATTTAAATAAATATAGATATTATACATAATATAAAAATACGCTAAAAAATAAAGCTACTAGATTTTATGGTCAAAAAATTAAAATACGATTTTTTAGTAAAAATAATAATGACCGATCCGTTAGCAGCCAAAGCATTTCTAGAATATTATTCTGATGATTTTAAGAACTTAGTAGATTTGTCAAGAATAGTAAATAGAGAAAGAAAACTACATAGAGGAATCTTTAAATAAGAAATATAGTGATATAGTATATAAAATTAGTACTAAGAGTAAAGAAGAAGCATTTTTATATACTGATTCAATCAAAAGTTGACGTTGATTATTGGACGGCTTTGCAGTTGGTTATGGGCAATATATACGTTATTATTATGTGAAAGACATAAGACAGGAAGAAATAAATTGCCACTAGTTTATAATGCTCCCAAAATCTATGGAGCTTATTCAGTGGTAGCACGATGGCAAAAAAATTAATGACACAGACTATAAACCAGTTGATTTGCAAGCTAAGATGATGAAATTGTAAAGAAAAAGCATTTAGGTATGTTAGAATATATGATGAAGTATATCCATATGTGGGATATGATAACACTATGGGAGAAATTTTTAACAGAGTTTAAACATATTAATATTTGACAAAGAGAAAGGTTATATTTATAGGTCATTTTTACACTGACACAAAATTATCAGAACAGAAACAACCGGAATTAGTACAAGTATTTACTAAGCATTCATCATCTAAATATAAGTATATCGTTATGCAAACTATAGCGCAAAATATGCAGGAAAATATATGATACAAGGAAGACAAGAAGATAATTAAAGATAGGAGAGGCTAAAGGTGAGCATAATCAAGCAGTAATAATAGCAACAAGGCCTATTATATCGCTGATCTTACCAGTCTTAAAGACATCTTTATTTGTTAAATTGTAAAAAGTGATTTTTTATATAAGTTTTAAAAACTGTAATAATTGTACAAGCACCTCTTGCACAAATTCTAAATCTCCATATCTTCCAAAAGCAAAGTAACGTTTCTGTTGTAATAATGACGAAAAAGCAATGTATATATTGTCATAATCGCATATAACCTTTATAATAACATTCTTGAATCAACTACAAAATCTATGAAAGCATTTCCAAAAAATTATAATTTTACAGAAAATGAAAAAAAATGGCAGAGAATTTGGCAAGAAAAACAAATTTATGCTTATGATCCAAATATTTCAAAAGAAGAAACTTATATAGTTGATACGCCGCCTCCAACTGTTTCAGGACAACTACACATTGGTCATGTTTACAGCTATACGCAAACTGATTTTATTGTACGATTTCAGCGTATGATAGGCAAAAATATCTTTTATCCTATGGGTTTTGACGATAACGGACTACCGACTGAGAGACTTGTTGAAAAGCAGAAGCAGATCAAAGCTTATAATATTGGAAGAAATAAATTTATACAAATTTGTGAAGAGGTAGTAGCAAGTGAAGAAGAAAAATTTAGAGGTCTATTGAACAAAATAGCCTTATCGGTTGATTGGAGTTTAGAGTACCAAACTATCAGTCCGTTATCTCAGAAAATATCGCAAATGTCTTTTCTTGATTTAGTTAAGAGAGGCGAAATATACCGCAATGATCAACCTATATTATGGGATCCAGTAGACGGTACTGCTCTTGCTCAAGCCGATATTAAGGACACTGAAAACTCCTCCCTCATGAATTATATCACTTTTAAAACCGAGCAAGGAGAGCCGCTTACTATAGCAACTACAAGACCTGAGTTATTACCAGCTTGCGTAGCCGTATTTTACCACCCTGACGATAGACATTATAAGCATCTAGCAGGTAAATTTGTTATAACTCCACTTTTTAAAGATAAAGTTCCACTGCTTGCTGATCCTTTAGTACAACAAGATAAAGGTACAGGATTAGTTATGTGCTGCACGTTTGGTGATCAAACGGATATTACTTGGTGGAAAACACATAATCTACCTTTAAAAACTATTATCACCAAAAAAGGTACGATAGACTTCCCTAATGATATAGGTATAGACCGATTGAAAATTAAAGAAGCTCGAGCAAAAATAATAGATATTTTAAAAGAGCAGAATTTACTTATTAAACAAGAAGAAATAACTCATATTGTAAAATGTGCCGAGAGGTCAGGTTCACCACTGGAAATTTTAACCATGCCACAATGGTTTGTTAAAACGATATCACATAAAGAAGCATTACTTAAAAGAGCAAATGAGCTAAATTGGCATCCTAAAAATATGAAGATTCGTTTAGAAAATTGGATTAATGCCATTAGCTGGGATTGGTGTATAAGTAGGCAGCGTTGTTTCGGTGTACCATTTCCTGTTTGGTACTCTAAAAGAGTAGGAGAAGAAGGTAAGATTTTATATGCCGATATTGCACAGCTACCAGTTGATCCCTTAAGAGATTTACCCATTGGTTATAGTAGAGATGAAGTTGAACCTGATCTAGACGTCATGGATACTTGGGCCACAAGCTCTGTTTCGCCGCAACTTTCAACTCATGGCATCTCTGATGATTTCGCTATTAATAAAAATAGGCACGATAAATTATTTCCGATGGATTTAAGACCTCAAGCACACGAAATTATCAGGACTTGGGCATTCTATACTATCCTAAAAGCACATCTACATCAAAATACTTTGCCGTGGAAAAATATCATGGTAAGTGGTTGGTGTTTAGCTGAAGATCGAAGTAAAATGTCAAAATCTAAGGGCAATGTGTTAGTTCCTGAAAAGCTACTAGAACAGTACGGTTCTGACGTAATACGCTATTGGTCGGCAAATTCAAAACTAGGTGCTGATACCGCCTACTCGGAAGACGTTATGAAAAACGGCAAACGACTAGTTAATAAGTTGTGGAATGCTGCTAAATTCGTTTCTATTCATTTGCATAAATTAAAAGATCAAGACAAAAAAGCAAAGCTTTTAGAGGTTAAAGAAATAATCACTAACGAGTTTGATAAATGGATGATTAATAAGTTAGTAGAGCTAGTGAATGCAGTAACAAATGAGTTACAAAACTACGAATATGCAAATGCTATGCATCTGACAGAAAAATTCTTTTTGGCAGTATTTTGTGATAATTATTTAGAGATTAGTAAAACACGAGCTTATGATGAAGACAATAAAAACCTTAGCGGACAATATAGCAGCATATTAACTTTATATCATGTGATGCAAACATTACTAAAACTATTTGCACCTTTCATGCCTCATATTACCGAAGAATTATACCAAATATTATACAATGATAAAGAATCTATCCATATAAAAGGTACCTTTGCTAACCATGATAATTTACATTACAATATAGATACAAAACAAGCAGAAGGGATGCTTAAAATCCTAGATATCGTCAGAAAATTCAAAGCCGAGAAGAATTTATCTATAAAAGCTCCTATAAAATTGCTTAAAATTAGTGGCATAGTATTATCTGAAGAATTAGCAGAAGATTTAAAAAATGTCACATCAGCAGAAGAAATAAAATTTGAGATTCAAGATAATAAAATTAAAATCGATATTATCATTTAAAAATATTTTAGGCTTAATTCTTATTATTTTTGCCGGCATATTTTTTATACATACTTTATATTTATAGCATGATTAGCAATATGTACTGTTAAGTAATGAACAAGTAAAAATACAGAATTAGCGAGAAAAAAGCAATTACTCTTTATCAGCTAATGAAAGACACTCATGAGCTACTTAGTTAAGAATAATATTAATTATTGGATAGAATACGGAACTATACTTGGTGCAGTAAGACATAATGCCTTTTAATGATGATTTAGATATCGGTATTATGCATGAAAACGAAATACGTCTACAACAAAATATATTAACGCAACTTGAGTAGTTCGGTTATACTGTTTCCTACAAGAGAGCTTATAATATATGTAAGGGTATTGAGATATTTTCATAAGGAGAGCACTCAATTTATATATACTAATTTTTAACCGCTCGAAATAAGTATCCAAAGAGTTCATTTATGATATGAATTATACCCATTAAAAAAACATAAATGTGCTAGTATATAGGTTTATGGTCCAGCTGATCCTAAGGGAACCTAAATAGGCAATATTCGGAATGGGATAAAGTACGCAGTGATGGAACATTCCCATAGCTTACATTTGCTTTTTTATCGAATATCGAGCAAAAAACAAAATTTATACTCACACTGGAATTATTAAAATCACTCAGCTGCTTAAACCGCTAGAAGATACAGTTAATATAGTAAATTTAGCCACACTTAGTAATATGTGCTAGGATACAGCTTATAATTAAATATCGAGCTGATTATAACTATTCCGACATTTAGAATGGAATAGTTATATAATTTGCATATATAAATAAAGCTCACTATTGTTATTGATAATGTCATTTTTACTTCTAGCAGTGTTGTTGTATGAATCTGATGTCATTCTAGCAACAGTGGGAATCTAGAAAAAATAACCTTAATATTGATACAAAATTATATATTACGTATAAGAAACTTGTTTTTATATTATAAAATAAACGTATAAAAACAAGTTTCTTATAAGTTGCACTGGATTCCAGTTTTTGCAAAAATGTGCATTAAATAAGTTGAGATAAAAAAGTAATAGCAGGTACTATCCATAAGCCCGGTTTATCAAAGCAAGAATTGGAAATAGCTTGTTTATTTTGAATTACTTGAAAACTAAACTCAGGTTTAAGTAATTCATGAAAATATTTTAAACTTGGAGAAACTATTGAATCACTTACTTTTGCTTCCACTAAAATCCAAGGTTTGTTATCCTTAGTTATGACTAAATCAACTTCACGTTTTTGCTTATCACGAAGATAGTATAAACCAAAATCACCAAGCCCTGTTTCATTCCAAAAATATACGGTTTTTAAAAGGTGAGAAGCTACAAGATTTTCAAATTTTGCTCCTATATCTTTTATTTGTGACCAGTCCCAAAGATAATATTTAGGTTCTTTTATCAAGCTCCTTACAACATTTTTAGACCAAGGTTTGATCGCAAAACAATAATAGTGTTTTTCTAGCAAAGAGAGCCACCTTCTTATTGTTTGATCTGAAACTCTAACTTTGTTAGCAAGATTTGTATAACTTATTAATGAGCCTGCTTGCTCATTTATAATAGTAGCAAGTAATTCTAACGCATAAATATTATTTATATCTTCAGTATTTCTTATATCTTCCCTAAATAATTGCTCAAATCTTTGATTACTCCATATTCTATGAAATGTTGTAGTTGCTTTTAAATATGCTTCAGCAAATCCTCCAAAATTTAGTAGAGCTTCAAATTCATCGGTAGTAATATTTTTAGGACTTTTTATATAATCAATGTTATTATCAAAATTTTTAGCTATTTCAGATACCGATAACGGATGCACAGTTAAATTTATGTAGCGTCCCATTAGACTATCACCACCTTTTTTATATATATTTAATTTAGCACTGCCGGTTATAATAAATTCAATATTGTCTCCAAATTTATCATAAAATCCTTTTACAAGATTTTTCCAATCTTTATATTTATGAATTTCATCTAGTATTAAGCATGGTTTCTTATCAGATATAGTAGACAGTAGAGTTTCAACAAGTTCTATATGCTTGTTTAAGATTTTATTTCTATCTTCTAGATAATCCCAATTTAGGTAAATTGAATTAGGGTTAGGCTTAATTACTTGTTTTGATATTGTAGTTTTGCCTACTTGTCTTGCTCCACTTATAAATACAAGCTTACCGTAATTTGTTAGATATTCTTCAACTTGCTTTTTATATAACCTGTCCATTATAATAACTCTATAGTTTATAAACATATTATAAGTAAATATCGAATTGGTCAAGACCATTTCGATATTTACAACGCAATGGTCACATAAAACATATGCCTTACTTGTTACCGGTTATCATAACTACAGCATTTATTTTATTAGCTTTAATAATTTGGTTTTATATAAAAACTAAAACCTTAAGGATGCAGCTACAATTCTTGTCAGGTCAGAATATAGAAATTAGCAATAACAACCAATTATTGAACCAAGAAAAAATAAAATATTTACAGAAAATTGAACAATTAAAGTGTAAAGTAGAATATCAAGAGCAGATTATTAAGGATTCGGACAAAATAAGAGAAGAGTCGTTTTCATCAGCAAAAGCTGCCTTATTTGATCTTGGAAAAGATTTGTCCAAGCAATTAATAGAGATACATAAAATGGAAAATACAGCAACAAGAGAACTAGCCGAGAAAAATATTGCTATTGCTTCCGGAAAATTTAATAGTGAGTTTGAACGATTAATTACTATGATAGGAGCATTAAATAAAGATATAGAGCATTCCAAGGGTACAGTTGATTTGATAAAACAGTCTCTGCTTTCTCCTATAGGTACAGGATTACTTGCTGAGATTACACTTGAGAATATCCTAAAGTCTTCAGGATTACGTCCTAATTTAGATTTCATTATGCAATATGGCTTAACTACGACAGATAGCGGGAAGCTAAGACCTGATGCCCTTATTTTTCTTCCTTCTGGTAATTTAATGGTTATTGATTCGAAAGCTTCTCAATTTCTAGTAAGCGAGCAAGATAATAGTGGCAACCTTAGTAAAACTATGAATTATCATTTAAAATCTCTAGCTAATAAAGACTATGCTGAAAATATTTTAACTAATCTAAACAAAAAGGATCAGAGTTTTAACAATGTTATTACTTTAATGTTTTTGCCAACTGAACAAGCCGTTGAGAAAGTTATTGCAGCTGATCCTAAATTTTTACAAAAAGCTTGGGGTTGTAATATTTTTCCGGTAGGACCTGCAGGACTTATGAATATGCTATCATTTGCAAGATTTCAAATTACCGATCATCGCCGCTCGGAAAATTATAATGTAATCATTGAAGAAGTTAGAAAGTTATTAAGTGCTATAGGTAGTATAGCCGATTATTCTCAAAAGATCGGTAATAACCTGCAAAATATGGTTACTAATTACGATAAATTTGCTGCCTCGTTTAATCGTAATTTAATGTCAAGAGTGAAGAATATTCAAAAACTTGGTATTGATTCAAGGAATAAAGCCATGCTGACAAACCTTGAGCGTTATCACATCGTTTCCTCTAAATCAGAAATTATTGAAGTAGAAACAGAAAATCCACCAAAAATAGAAGAAAAATTATAAACAAATTTTTATCGTAATAGGTAATTTATTAAAAAAACTTTCCATAGTTTGGATAGTCATATTGTTACTATGTGAAGCATATGTAAGATTAAAGCTCCTGAAAAAATAAACATATTATAAGTAAGCTTTATTAATTATGTGGCCAGGCTTTACAATAGACGAGCTAAAAGAGATAATTGAAGAAAACAAAAAAACAATTGTTATAGATCATAACAATTATGAACTTATTATTGATAGTGTTTTTGGTCAAAGAAAGATTAGTAATAAAGATATTTTCACCAGTGAATCCATTTAGACCAAAACTAGAAAATTATGATATATCTATAGGCTTTGACTATATAGATCATCCAAATTATATAAGCAATACCCAATACCTTTTTATTTTTTATATTATATATATTTTACTAATGAAGTCAGTACTGAATATAAACGATGACCAAAATGTAATCCGCATAACACATATTTTTTGTGTTTCTTAGTCTCCAACAGAACATCCTAAAAACGGTGATTGCATAACAAGAAATCGCTTTTTCATAGATTATCACTATATAAAATAAGTAGTAAGCGGCAGTAAATATTTATGTACTGAATCTACAATTATACCAAAAGCAAAAACTCGTGAATGGTTATCTAAATGTAAATTTATTATTGCTTTTGAAAATAAAACATATAAGTGGTATGTTACTGAAAAACCTTTTCAAGCTTATCTAGCGGAAGCAGTATCTATTTATTAGGCAGACAAAAGTTATATTAAAGATGTCAACCATAATGCAGTAATATTTGTTAAAGATTATTTAGAAATATAATTATATTAAAGATCAAAATATTGTACGATATGTAATAATTAGATTGTACCAACTTCAGAAAAGCATTACACCTCTGTAAAAAGAAAAATTAAGAAAAAAATTACCGTTATAAATAATCTATAATGGGATACAATAAAAATATCAATTATAATTATTGATTTTTATTTTTTTAAAAACTTATCAAATAGGCACTACTCCACTTGAAGAACAAGATATTAAAATTTTTACTATGAAAAGGTTTAGTGTAGTAGACAGTTACAATTTATCTATATTATGCAGCTGGAAAAAGATTTACCGGCTTAGCTATAAAAAATCATCCATCACTTTTATCGTTTGATACGCCGTACTTTATCATTCAGAAAATATAAATTATCGTTCCGATAGCAAAATATTAAATCATACTTTAACGGTCGGAGAACTCGGTTTGTTATAGCCATAGAGACATTTGGCTTATAACATTGCTCAAGAAAATATACCTTATGCCCTAATAATAGAAGATGATGTTATACTAGCTAAAAACAAAATAAATGATTTACAATATATTTAGCATTTTCAGTGTTATTGTCTAATGCTTTTAACATATTATTATTAATCTCTTTAGTGTCTCCATTTGATAGACCCGTACCAGGGACAAGATAATAAAATTTGTAGCATCGCAAGGCTAGTAGGCGGTAAAGCACATAATTCATACCCAACGCGATCCTTTTTGTCAATTACATATGAACGTAAAGCAATTACACCAGCTATAAAAGCGTAAGTAATTGCTATTTTACCTGAATGATTACTCACTAAATCTTGATTTTTCAAATAATCTTAATATTAAACAATAAACATATAAAAAACGAGTTTTTTATATGTTTTACTGGATTCCCGCTTTTGCGGGAATAACATAGAGAAGGAATAATATTTATGCCGGTATATATTCAAGAACCGGTTGTTTTTTATTTGATTTTGTAGAAATGAGAGAAGTCATTATCGGTTCTACTAATCCGTTAACTACCTCTTTTGTAATGGTAACACGATGTTTTTTTAACTCAGCAACTTTATACATACTATCAAGCAAAAGATGCTCAAGTATTGAACGAAGCCCTCTTGCTCCTGTCTTTTTAGCTAAAGCTTTTTCGGCAATAGCTTCTAGAGCGGAATTCTCAATTATAAGCTCAGCATCATCAAGCTCAAATTGTTTCTGATATTGCTTTACTATGGCGTTCTTAGGCTTAGTTAGAATCGTAATTAAAGCTTCTTTGTCTAACTCATCTAAAGTAGTAACTATAGGTAACCTACCGATAAATTCAGGAATTAAACCGAATTTAGTTAAATCTTCAATCTCTAAGGCTTGAAGAATCTCACTATTATTTTTCTCTCTATTTATATTTATGTTAGCTGCAAAACCTATAGAACTATTATTAGTTCTTGCAGTTATAATGCTATCAATCCCCATAAAAGCACCACCGCAAATAAACAAGATATTTGAAGTATCTAACTGTACGAAATCTTGTTGTGGGTGTTTCCTACCACCTTGAGGAGGTACAGAAGCAACTGTCCCTTCCATAATTTTAAGTAATGCCTGCTGTACCCCTTCACCCGATACATCCCTTGTAATAGAAGGATTCTCCGATTTACGAGCAATTTTATCAACCTCGTCAATATAAATTATACCTTTTTGTGCTTTTGCTATATTAAACTCGGCTGCTATCAATAAGCGTAGCAAAATATTCTCAACATCTTCACCAACATAACCAGCTTCTGTTAAAGAAGTAGCATCAGCCATAGAAAAAGGTACGTCTAAAATTTTAGCAAGCGTTTGAGCAAGTAAAGTTTTTCCTGAACCGGTAGGACCGATCAGTAAGATATTCGACTTATTAAGCTCAACTTCATTATTGCCGGATTGTATATACTCAAGTCTTTTATAATGATTATATACCGCTACTGCTAAAATCTTTTTAGCTTGATCCTGTCCAACTATGTAATCGTTTAGAATTGTACATATTTTTTGCGGCGTTGGAATTGAAGAAGTAATCTGCTTTAATGCAACTTTATTTTCTTCTTTCATAATATCCATACATAAATCTATACATTCATCACAAATAAATACTGCAGGACCTGCTATCAGTTTTTTTACTTCATGCTGTTTTTTACTACAAAACGAACAAATCAATTCTTTTTTATTAGCTTCTACTACCATTAACTTTCTTTTTTTTATTTAATTTAACAATTCTTCCTACATTATTGTTATACGGATTGGAAGACCTACACTTGAAAGTTATTACCACCGTAGATGGAAATGAAATAAAACAAGCCATATAACAACATTTTAGGCTACTCTTGCATACATATAATAATCTTTATGCTCATTTGCAACTATTTCATATTTTTTAAGGATTCCTTCCTTAGCAAAACCGCACCTCTCAAGCAGATTGATTGAACGAAAATTATCTGTAATGACTGTTGCTTGGACTCTTACAATGCCTATATAATCAGCAAACTTTAAAATATTCTTTATAGATTTTAACATGATACCTTGACCCCAAAAACTACAATCTAAATCGTAGCTTATTTCTGCTCTATGATGTTCTAGATTTATTATATTAAAACCTGCAGTACCTATTAATTTATTATCGTCTTTAAGGGCAATCCCCCAATAAAAGCTTCTATGATTTTTATATAAACCAGACCAATAATGTATTTCTTCTCTAGCTTCTTCTAAGTCTTTAGGTCTATTACTATCAGTTATATAAATAGCCATTTCTGACTTACTCATATAATTAAAATAATCTTGTGCATCATCTTCGACTAACTCACGTAAAACTATATCATTTAAATCAAGTACGGGAAAGGGAGCATATAAATATTCTCTATTTATCATACATATTTAATAGGATCTTGTATATCATTCTTTTTAAAAGCATCAAGCCTTATCATGCAGGCAAGACATGTACCACAAGATAAATCATCTTCGGTAGGTTCATAACATGATATCGTATTTTTGTAATCTACACCAAGTTCAAGACCGGTTCTAATTATTTGCTCTTTAGTCATATCAATTAAAGGTGTATGAATAGTAATTTTTTTACCTTGTACTCCCATATTGGTTGCTAAATTCGCCATTTCTTCAAAAGATTTAATATATTCAGGACGACAATCAGGATAATTTGCCGAATCGCTTGTATGCACACCTATAAAAATGTCTTTTGCTCCTATTACTTCTGCAAAACCAAGTGCATAGCTTAAAAATATAGTATTACGAGCAGGTACGTAAGTAACGGGCACATCGTCTGGTAGCTCATTTACGTCGTGATAATGAGGGACACTTATATTATTGTCGGTAAGAGCAGAGCCACTGAAAGCTCGTAAATCTATATTCACAATCTTATGCTGCTTGACATTATATTCTTTTACTAACTCTCTAACTTTTCGTAATTCTGCATTGTTACGCTGTCCGTAGTTAAAACTCATAGCATAGATTTCATAACCCATTTTTTGGGCTATTGCAAGAACCGTAGCAGAATCCGCCCCGCCACTAACCAAATTAACTAATTTTTTCATTTACTATATACTAATTACTGATAAAAGTAATGATAATATAATTAAATAAAAATACATATATAAATCTTTATGACTAGAAAAATATCTATCAAACAACAAGTAGCTAGTACTACAATAGTGTTTTAATTAAAAAAGAAAATTCCAATCAAAGAGTTATAAGAATAAATATAACAATTGATAAGAGTACATCAAATATTTTCTACCGATGAAATAATGAAA
The DNA here is from genome assembly GCF_000014345.1 of Rickettsia canadensis str. McKiel. Classification (NCBI taxonomy): domain Bacteria; kingdom Pseudomonadati; phylum Pseudomonadota; class Alphaproteobacteria; order Rickettsiales; family Rickettsiaceae; genus Rickettsia; species Rickettsia canadensis. The sequence continues at coordinate 931,118 of NC_009879.1, forward strand.
TTAACACGAGATTTATAAAATATAAAAAGATTAAATTCATAACAAAGGTAGAATCCATGCCTTTCGTCTTTGTTATTCATTATTTTATAATTTTCTTTAGACAGGGGGTATAAGACACCTTCCTAAAGAAATGAAACATAAATATTCTTGACTAAATTCTTATAATAATCTAAGGTTACGCTATTAAGTTACTAATATGGCGGGTGTAGCTCAGTTGGTTAGAGCATCAGGTTGTGGTTCTGAGGGCTGCGGGTTCGAATCCCGTCACTCGCCCCATTTTTTTCTTCATGTAAAGTAATTCATGGGTATCAAACTTTTATATAGGCTGGCTAAATATCTAAGGTTCTATAAAAAAGACTTGACCATCGTTATGATCTCTTTACTTAGTGTATCAATCTCATTATTACTAATCGGTAATGTTGTTAGAAATTTAGTTGATAAAGGCTTGAGCAAAAACCATATTTTATCAGTTGATAAATCTATATTATATATTTGTTTATTAATTATCATCTTAAGTATTGCCAGTTTTTTCCGTTCATATTTTATCAACAATGTTGCTGAAAAGACAGTTAATCAAATAAGAAAAGATGCTTATAGTAATTTAATTAATTATGAAATTAAAGAGTTTGAAGAATTAAAAATCAGCGATATAATTTTACGCCTAACAAATGATATAGATCAAATATCTACGCTCATCGTTAATTTCTTATCTTTTTTTATTCGCAATTCAGTGATGCTAATCGGCGGCATTACATTAATGTTTTTTGAAAGCTTTAAACTCGCTTCTATAGTAATTATTACCATTCCTATCTTATTAATTCCTTTAATTAAATTTGGCAAACATGTTAAGGCTTTATCTAAAAAAGCTCTAGAATCTAAATCACTTTTAGCCTCAGATATTGATGAAACTTTTAATAATATTAGAGCTATTTATGCTTTTAACAATCAAACAAATAAAATTGCTGATTTTAATACTAAACTACAAAATTATTTAGCATATTGTAAAACCCGTTTTAAAATGCGTGCTTTATTCTTTGCGATTTCAATAGCCGTTATATTTCTTGCAATTACTTTAGTCGTTGGGATCGGAGCTTCGGATATAGTTAAAGGTCATTTATCTGCAGGACAAATTATATCGTTTATTTATTATGCAATTATTGCCGGAGTTAGTTGTGGCGGTATTTTTGAGCTACTAAGTGCAATACATCTACCTGTTACCGCACTGGAGAGAATAATTACAATTATAGATAAGATGCCTACAACACATAAAAATTATTTAGAATTAAATAATTACGATTCTGTATCAATAGAATTTAAAAATGTAGATTTTACCTATCATTCAAGACCTAATTTAAGAATTATCAATAACATGTCTTTCATGATAAATGCTGATAAATTTATTGCAAATAAATTTGTTGGTATTGTCGGTAGATCAGGAGCGGGAAAAAGTACTATAATTCAGCTATTACTAAATTTTTACCAGCAAGAAAGTGGCACTATCCTTATTAACAATCAAGATATATCTTATTTAGACCCTATTGAAATCCGTAAATTAATTGCTTATGTTCCTCAGGAAACCAGTATTTTTTCCGGCACTATAAAATCAAATATTATATTTGGTAATATGGAAGCAAGCGACGATGAAATAAACGAGGTCATAAAAATTACGGGAATAAAAGACTTTGCTACTAAACTTCATGACGGTATAAATGCTAAAATTGGTGAGAAAGGGGTTAGATTATCAGGAGGACAGAAACAAAGAATAGCTATTGCTAGAGCATTACTACGCATGCCGCAAATTTTACTTCTTGATGAAGCAATGAGTGCTTTAGATACAATAAGCGAACAGAAATTATTAAATGCTATAAAAAAAATAATGAAAGGGAAAATTATTATATCAATTGCCCATCGCATTAGTAGTATAGAATCAGCTGATCATATTTTAGTAATAGATAAAGGCGGAGTAGCAGCTAGCGGAACCCATGATAATTTGTTACAAAATTCAGAAATTTATCGAAATATTTGTAGAGAACAACGATCTTAAATAGATTTCTTAAAAACGTAACTAATACGGACGAATCACTCCGGCAACACGGAACCCAGGCCCCCCACCACCGCATAAAAAAAATACGTGGGAATGTGAGTAACGTGACATAAGTCTATGTAAGGAGTCTAATGATAGATTTATGCCTGAGTATAAAAAATTTAAATGTTTAATATAATTTAGCTTGAAAGCTACTGTAACTTTGTTATAATTGTAGTTACAAAATAAAAAAGGTTTACAAAATGAAAAATTTATTAAAGATTTTATTAATTCTAGCTTTCTCAGCACCAGTATTTGCTGGTGTGCCATCCAATCCTACTTCAGTTACAACAACCCAAATACAAGCTATGAGTACTGACGATCAACAAGCTTGGGTTGCTAGCTTAACAGCAGATCAGTATAATATGTTAAGTCCTGATGTTCAAAAGTGGGTAATGGAGCATACTACTGATACTCAAAAACAAGCTTTAGGAATTAATCAGTAATATTTTAATTAATTTTTAAAATCGATATATGTTAGGAATCAATGATTCTTAACATTATCTTTGTATCCGGTGATGGGGCCTGCTTTCCATCTCGGTACTCATTATTGCAAACTTTTTTTTCAAAAAGAGTATGTAATACTACTTTTGAAAGAAAAACAGTATATATCACTAAAAGTTTTTGCTTTCGCTCTCCTTGCAGTCCAAGGTTATCGTGTCATGTATAAATATTCATTTTAGTAAAACAATAAACTATAAGAATATAGAAGCTAATCCACCAATATCATTCCTGTGAAAGCAGGGATGACATAAAAGTTATAACAAACAAATATTACTTTTATGAAATTACTTAATTACCGTAATCATCATGGGAATAATGGCCAGAGCGGAAGTAGATTTATTCGTTCTAAGTTTCCCGATACATTCAACCTTTCAACTTTCATGACAGAGTTACTACTCGGTATTAATCTAACTGCTTATTGTATTACTGCACTTGTAGTAAGTAATTTAGGAGATAGATACGGGCGCAGACCGATTATTAACACTCGATTTACTGATTTTTAATCTTGATAGTTGAGTTTGCGTATTTGCAAATAATTATGGAGCTATATTCTTTGGAAGAGCTTTGCAAGGATATGATACATCATTGGTTGCATTACTAGTATATTATTGTGCTTGACGATATTTATTCAGTACAAGAACAGCAAAAATGCATGGGCATTTTAAACGGCACTATTACGCTTTCTATGACTTTTGCACCGATTCTAGGCAGTTACATCAATTTATTTTGGAGATAGAGAGGTAAAATTGTGTTTTATTATTCTTCTTGGTTTAATTAGCTTAATTCTAGGTATATTTTATATTCCAAAAAGAGAAGTTAAGAAAAAATACGCTTTCAAAAATCACCGAAAGCTATATATTATATACTTACAATGATGTTTCTTGCACAAGGATATATATGCAAGATTTAAGCGTCACTTCAAAAGATTTTGTATCATATCAAGGATCAATGGCAGCTTCATTCTCGATCATGAGCTTTACAAGCGGTTATTGCTTTAAAAAATTCGGTATTAAAAATTGTTTCTATTTTGATAATACTATTTTTACTAGAAAATAGCATATTAATTGTATATAATATTAATAATCCTTTAATCATAACAATAGTTACTTTATTATTATCTCTTGGCGTGATATATCTGATTAACATATTATGGCCACTGCTTTTAGAAGCTATTCCAAGACGGCAAAACACGTATGACGGCTTTTTTACAGCTTAGATTAATTTTAACGGTACTTTTGTCCAAACTTGATAAAATCTTTGAAATTTCCAGTGAGGTAAAAATAAAAAATGATTAATCAAGCTTTTATCTTCAAAATAGCTTTCAGATATTTTAGATCTAAGAAAAATGAAAAGTTTGTTTCTATTATTTCTGCCTTTTCTTTAGTGGGCGTTATGATCGGCGTTGCGGCATTAATAGTAGTCATGTCAGTTATGAATGGTTTTCACATAGAACTTACTAAAAATATTATTGGGTTAAATGGGGATATAGTAATAAATCCGCAAGCTGGTAGCATTGATAACTATGAAGAGATTAAAGCTAAACTCCTAAAACAAGATTATATAAAACATGTAACGTTTATTGCTCACGGTCAAGCTTTGGCTCTTGGTAAAAGTAATAATAGCGGTGTACTGGTTAAAGGTATTAATTTAAAGGATCTAAGCTTAAGAAATGAAATTTTTAAAAATGTGAATTTTGGTAGTTTTGATAATTTTCACAGCAAAAACGTAATAGCACTCGGAGGAGAATTAGCAAGTAATTTAGGTGTAACCGTTGGGGATAAGATCAGATTAATTTCACCAAGTGTAGTTTCTACCGCCTTTGGCAGCATGCCAAGGTCAAAAGAATTTAAAATTATAGCAATTTTCAATAGTGGTATGTACGATTATGATTCGGCAACGATATTAATGCCGCTTACCGCAGCACAAAATTTTTTATCTCTCGGCAACGATATCAATTTAATCGAAATTAATAGTTTAGATCCTGATAAAGCTCTTTCATATTCATATAAATTGCAAATATTATTAGGAACAATGTTAAGAGTAACTAGTTGGCAAAAATTAAACGCACCATTTTTAAGTGCCCTTGTTGTTGAGCGTACAGCTATGTTTACTATTCTTTCTTTAATTATTATGGTTGCCGCATTTAATATTATTGCAAGCTTATTTATGCTCGTTAAAGATAAAACTGCAGATATTGCAATTCTTAGGACTATGGGAGCAAGTACAAAGCAAATAATGCTTATTTTTATCTATAATGGGATATTTATAGGATTGCTTGGCACAACACTAGGCGTCACTCTTGGTGTTACATTCTCTCATAATATTCAAACTATCAAGAATTATTTGGAGCATATAACTGGTACTAAAATGTTCGAGGCAGCTATTTATTTTCTTTATAGTTTACCTTCAAAAGTAAGAGCTGAGGATATTATTTTCATTACCTCTTTATCTATAATATTGTGTTTTCTTGCGACAATTTATCCTGCTTATAGAGCCTCAAAATTAAATCCTGTGGATGCCCTAAGATATGAATAATAAAGTCCTCATTCTAAAAAATATCTCAAAACATTACAGCCAAGGTAACACTATTGTTAGAGTATTAGATGATCTTAATTTAACGATTAGTGAGGGTGAATTAATTGCTATAATAGGTACTTCAGGTAGCGGCAAATCGACTTTACTACATATTGCCGGCTTACTTGATAAACCTACAAATGGTCAAGTCATCATACCAAATAACGAGTATACAAAAAATCATCTCATTCGTCTTCATTATTTAGGTTTTATCTATCAACAACATCACTTACTTAAAGATTTTACCGCCCTTGAAAATGTCATCATACCAAGACTTATTAGCGGTCTTGATCAAAAAGAAGCAATAGAAGATGCAACAAAGATATTAGATGATCTAGGGCTTGCGAAAAAACTCTATAATATGCCTGGAGAATTATCAGGAGGAGAACAACAACGCGTTAGCATAGCTCGGAGCTTAATTAATAAACCGAAAATTATTTTAGCAGATGAGCCGACGGGTAATTTAGATCCCAAAACCACAAATGAAGTATTTAATTTATTTTTAAAAGTAGCGAGAGAACAAAATACTGCCGTTATTATGGTAACACATAATCATGAGTTAGCACATAAAATGGATAAATTATATACGTTAAAGCACGGATTATTAAATATAGCTTGATTTAAAGCTTAAAAATTCTAATAATTATACTAATATTCTTTAATAAAGGTTAGTCATGGCTGAGCCTATTATATTTACTCTTTTACTTGGCAATACAGATCAGATATTAGAGAGAATAAACAATCAGAAAACTCTAAATACACTACCTATTATCCCGCTACAAGTTAATAAAGAATCACATATATTCGATAAAGAACGTATTTTTTCAGAGATCTTAGAAAAATCCCGCAAAGAGGGCAAAACACCGATTTTTAACATTCAACTTAATAATAATAATGTAAGATCTATTTTTCAGGTACAAGATTTAATTAATGCACAAAATTTAAATATAAAAACTACTATTACTTTTGATCAATATAATTCATTAACCCAAAATCCTGAACTAGAAGCTTACTGGAAGCAAGTTATGGAACAAGTTGATCATGTTTTTTTTGTCAATGAAGCAGATCAAAATTTAGCTATAAATGAAAATATTATAAATAAAGATAAAACTACTACAATTAAAGATGCAAATATAGATTTAATATCAGTTTTTAATAATCTTATATATAATCACGAAATTGACCAATTACTCTCTGATACAATACCTGATAAAGCAACATTAGATAAAATAATACAAAATGCTAAAAAGCAAGGTGGTAGAGTAATTATAGAAACTTGGCCTATTTCTGCAGACGAAGCAACAAATCTTATAACTGCTAAATTCGGTATTACCTCTGAAGATCAAATTTACGGACTAAAACTCGAAATCAATGAAATCTTAAAAGATCCAAATAATGCTGCCGAAAATTTAAAAAAATATGTATTACAAATATCTCAACAATTTCAAAAAGATTTAGATAAATCTGAACTAAATCCTATCGATTTTAATTTTAATATAGAAAAAATTATAAAAAATGGACCTGAGGATATACAAAAAGAACAAGCAACACCATATGAACCTCCAAAAGCAAATCAACCAGAATGGCAAGTTTTTTTTAGAAGAGTTTTTAACTATTTTAAAGATATAGTAACTAGTATTCTTGGCACGAAAAAAGACCCTCAAACTCTAGTAACTCCAACCCCCCAATTAAAACCAACAGTAACACAAGCACTACAAACAACTGTTGCACCTTCTATAACTCAACCAGAGCAACAAGCTTCCATGACTAATATAACACCATGGGAAGAATTAGGCATCACACAAAAAGTGTACGAGGAATCTCTGCAAGTAGAAAAGCAATTTTCTACACCGGTAGCAGAACAAAAACCACAAATATCTGAAAAAAAATCATCACCGGTTATAAATACTAAAGCCCAAGTTAGTATTTACAATACAGAAAATATAAAACAACCTAATTATTTATACACTGAAGATGATATAAAAAATATATTAGAAACAAATATAGATAAGAATAAATTTTCTATATTCCATCATGCCTCTTTAGAAGAACCGGAACTATTAAAAGATACTCTGCGTGCTGCACTCGAGGATCTAATTGTAGATAATAAAAAGCCAATTATACCGCTCAATACAGGGCATGAGCATTGGTTATTCATGACAGCTAGTAAAGATGATAAAGATAATATAACTTTTATATATAATGACCCTACCGGTCAGCCATTGGAAGCTCGCCCGAAAGTAGCAGAATATATTAACGCAGTTTACCCCAATGTAAAAATAATAGATCTAAAAACAAAACAACAAGAAAATGCGTACGATTGTGGAGTTTTCGTATGCAATAGTGCGATAAAATTCTCTAAAGGGCAGAAAATTCTCACTACTGAAGAATCTAAAGGACAAGGTATAAATTTAAGGGAGGCTCAAGCTAATACATTAATACAACAACAAGCAAAGACAATGGGACAAGCATTAAAAACAAATATAGGGCAACAACCAAGTAATAAATTTCAGAAGATGGTTAGTCAAAAAACGCATGATCAATCTAGACGACACTAATAATAAAAAACATTAGGCAAAATTTCTAATTACTAATATAATTATTTATAGTTAATTTATACTTTAACACAGAATGACCACAATACTTGTGATTATTATTATAATAATGATCGCTTTATCTGCTTTATTTGCTGCTACCGAAACTGCTATTACTGCATCTTCTCCCGGGAAGATTCATAAGCTTAAAATCACCGGTAATAAGTGTGCTAAAACAGTTTTAGAGGTTCTTAAGAAAAAAGAAAAAGTCATAGGAACTTTATTAATTGGTAACAGTTTAATCAATACTGTGTGTACCACTATTGCAACTACTCTCTTTATTAACTTTCTCGGAGATAACGGACCTATAGTTGCTTCCGGCGTTATGGCTTTTATAATTATTGTTTTTGCTGAAGTAGTACCGAAAGCAATAGCCGTTGCTAAACCTGAACAATTAGCATTAAAAATGGCTTCAACTATAATAATTTTTTTAAAGCTTTTCAAACCTATTAATATTGCTCTTGATTATATTACAAAAATATTTTGCTTTATATTTCGTATTAATTTAAAACCTCAAATCTCAGGCACCGAGGAAGTAAGAGGCGTAATTGAGCATTACCATCAAGAAGGCGGAGTGTATAAATCTGATCGTAATATGCTCGGTGGGATATTAGATATACGTAATATGACGGTATCGGAAATTATGACTCACAGGAGTAGTATTATATCCCTTAATATCGATCTACCTCATGAAGTAATAATTAAAACTTTATTATCATGTGCTCATACACGTATACCTTTATGGCAAGATAATAGAGATAATATAATAGGGATTCTTAATTTAAAAGATTTGCTTAAAGCATTATACAAAAATAATAATGATGCAAAAAAAGTTAATATTAATAAACTTCTAACCCCACCTTGGTTTATCCCTGAGAATGCACTTGTAGTAGACCAGTTACATGCATTTAGAGAACGTAATAACCATTTTGCTTGTGTTGTAGATGAGTATGGTACTCTACTAGGTATTATTACTCTTGAAGATGTTATAGAAGAAATCGTAGGACCTATTACCGATGAACATGATAGGCTTAATAATGAAATTATTAAGAAGTCTAATACCGAGTTCATTATAAAAGGAACTACAACTATTAGAGATATTAACCGAGAACTTGATTGGAATTTATCGGATGAGTATGTAAACACTATAGCAGGATTAATAATCCATAAAATTGCTAGGATTCCAAATCAAGGAGAAGTAATTAAAATATTTAATTTAAAGGTAATTATTTTAAAGAAAATTGCCAATAAGATTGATAGCGTAAAAATTACCGTATTACCTACTATTGAGGAAACAATAAGCAGTGAGTGAAATCGGTAATTTTTTACTGCTAGCTATAATGTTCTTAAGCGGTGTATCGGTATTATCTGTCATACCGTGGCTCAACCACATTATCCAGAAAAAAATCACAAAAGATTGGATCCCGTGCTTGAGTCGTGGTATGATAATCATACTCCCGTTCTACATAGCTGCCTTATGTACATTATTTGCCTTTTATACCCTAGTCTACGCTTTTATTATCTCTGACTTTTCACTACAAAATGTTTTCTTAAATTCTAGTACCTTAAAGCCGTTAATATATAAAATAGCCGGTAGTTGGTCGAGTCACGAAGGATCGATGTTATTATGGTTTTCCTTATTACAAATCATTAGCTGTTGTTATATATTTTTACTTAAAGATAACCATCTTAAATTTTTATCTATTATCATATTATCAGCTCTACAATTATTTTTTAGTAGCTTTATTTATTTTACCTCGAATCCTTTTAACGTTTTTTCATTTAGCCCTAAAGAGGGGCTCGGGTTAAACCCAATGCTACAAGATATTGCTCTTAGCGTTCATCCACCATTACTTTACCTCGGCTATGTTAGCTACGTAGTACCTTTTACTATTGCTACTGCAATGTTGCTTACTCCTGTCATACTGCAACTTGATCACGGTATCCAGAAAAAAATTTATAATATGGATACCGTGGTCAAGTCACGGTATGAAATAAATTGCCCTTTATCTCTTCTCAAAACATTTGCAGGCCTCGGTATCTTATTTACTACTATCGGAATTAGTCTTGGTTCTTGGTGGGCATATAGAGAACTTGGCTGGGGTGGATTTTGGTGTTTCGATCCGGTAGAAAATATTTCATTATTTCCTTGGTTATCCGGAATTATACTATATCATTCTATAATTGTAACAGCAAAAACCGGACGGATGCAAAGTTGGATGATAATTTTATCAATTATTACTTTCTTATTGGTAATATTTAGCACTTTTTTAGTACGTTCCGGTTTTGTTACCTCAATTCACTCTTTTGTATTCTCATCTGAGAGAGGGATATACCTGCTTGGGATATTTTTAATTTTAAGTATTGGAAGTATAGGGTTGTATAGTGTTATCCCGCGACTCAATCTCAGAATCTCAGGAAGTTTACCATTACAGACTGTTTTACAAGATACCGTGGTCAAGCCACAGCATGACATACTTGGCATACTCCTCGGCAATATATTTTTCCTACTTAGTCTTATTGTGCTAATAGCTGCTACACTTTATCCATCAATTTACTCTTTATTCGACGATAAACCTATTATTATTAGTGAAACATTTTTTATTAATAATTTCATTATATTTGTTATTCCTATTCTTTGTACCATAGGATTATTTACTACTAGAAGCTCTATTAAAAAACATATTATAATTCTAATATTATCTCTAATAATTACTTATTTAATATCATCAAAAGTAACATTTAGTACTATATCAGTTTTAACTATAATTGCATCTATATTTCTGATGCTTCATAATGTGCATCATCTTTTGATTAAAACTAATTATTTTAGGAATAGACTTAAAGCAAGTAATGCTAGTATGATCCTTGGTCATTTTGGTTTTGCACTGATTAGCTTTAGTATCACTATGAATGCATTATTACAAAGTGAAATGGATTTTACCGGAGAGGTAGGCACAAAAAAAACATTTAACAAATTTAAAGTAACATTGCAAAATATTAAATTTGCTCAAGGTAAAAATTATTATAGACAAATCGCTGAATTTTGGCTTGAGGATAATAGCCGTAATATAACTATATTAAAGCCAGAAAATAGACTTTATATAGTTGAAAAGCGTTTATCGCAAGAAAGCGATATATACTCTTATTTATCATATGATCTTTACACCGTTTTAAGTAATATAGACGGTGATATAATTTACGCTAAAATATATTATAAGCCAATGATGAGCTTTATTTGGCTTGGAATTATTCTTACCACTTCCGGCTTTTTTATTGCACTAATCAGAAAAAATTCTAGTTAATGTAAACATCTAATTTGAACCATTATATTTAAGATTTAAAATTTTTATACTATTTGAATGATCAGCTCCGAATTTTTCTATCTGATTATTATGGAATTTTTCATACTAAAATTTCTTAGGTAAAGTACAGCTAGCTTTAGCGGCTGCAATATACATATGACTTATTTCATAAACATGCTTCATATTTTCTCTATAGTTATTCCAATATATATTTCAGTAGCATAAGCATCTACCACCTATTGATTTTGATTACATAACACTATGTGTATCACCTTCTCAGCAACAAACGCTTGTGCAAAATCTATATCCGGTGATATAATAACCTCTTTATTAGGTTTAATTGGATCTTTAAGAAAAATCGCCTTAGCTTTTTAGCGTATTCTAACCTTCGGTAACATTACCTAAACCTAGTTTTGTCCTCATTTTTGGGTAAAAATTAGTTTATTCATGTCATATACTTGCTCTAACAAGGCAAGAGCTTCCTGATATTTCCTAATAGTTGCTATGTCAGTTTGATCTACTAGATTTTGATTGAATATGTATTCCATAATTTATATTTTTGCTGTCTACTCTAGATTTACCAGTTGAAGATTAGATATAGCTGAGCCCAAAACTACATGACATTTTATGGAATCATATCCTTTCACTTCATCAAATACCTACCTAGCTTTTATGTCATATTCAATTGCTTTTTTAGGATCTGACCAAGTTCTATAGTACAACCCTAAGTGTCCTAAATATGCAACATAAACAAATGTTTGTGCATTACTAATTACTCATTGTCCATAATTTAAATTTATCTTTTTGATTATCCGTTTATTTGTAATATTTTTTCACCTATACCATCATGCATTTCAAATATCGGATTAACTTCATTTATTTACACTCAATATAGAGATCACAGCAAATTTAGAAAGAGATTCCTATCTTTTGCTTATATATTTTCCCTCTAAGTTTAAATCTTGTACTTGATTTAATATTTGTGCTTCTTGCACTACTAGAATTGGAGAAGCTTCAAATTCTTGAGTCAAACATCGTCTTGAAAACAAACTATAATATTATAATTATACTCACTTCGCACCTATATTTAAATTATCAAACACCAATAACCATTTATCTTTACTTATATTTATTGAGAGGATATTGCATTGATTGCAAAAAGTTCTAGGTGTCTATACCTTGGCTTGATCACAGTATATATAAAAAATAACTTATAATACTACCACGCAAGCAAGCCTTTCCACAGGAATGAAATAAAAAACGAGTCATGCAACAAATACTCTCTCGTGGAGATAAGCTGTCACTAGCAATGCCTACAAGGATAAATGAAAATTGGAATAGAAAATAAAAAAAGCCCTTTTTTAAAGAGGGCTTTTTTCGTGAGAAAGTTATACACTTAAACTTACAGAAGTAATTAGAAGTTTACACGGACTTTTAGAGTACCTTGATGTGCAGTATATTTACTTGCAATCTGAGCATCATAACCGATTCCGTATTCCATCTTAGAATCAGGTCTTATACTTGCACTTAAACCTAAATTATAAGATGTTTTAGCGCTGCTATCAGACTGGCTGATGAATGGAGTCACTTGTCCGTCTAACTGAGACTGAGTTTTAGATAACCTACCGTTTACTTTGTGAACCACAAAAGCATGAGCTTCCGGATATACTGCAAGATCACTAAAGTTCATAGTATTGCCCATTACTCTAACGCCTAATATTAAATCGGTTCTATCGCTAAACTTGCTGTTAACTTGCTTGTTTGCAACTGTTGTACCGGTTTCTTTATAGTTTTCATCAGAAGACTTTAAGTAGCTAAGTCCTGCCATTGGAGTTACTAACACACCTTCCATTGCATTGTAATCATAACCGACTATTAAGTTACCGCCGAATGTCATGTTATCATAATGACCAGCAGCAATTTGCTTACTCATATTACCGTTAGCATCGAAGAAATAACGCTGGCTTTTGTTCTTCACGTGATTTAAGCTAAATATTGCACTACCTTGAGCAAAGAAGTTTTTAACAAGCTGCTGTGCACTGTATAGAGAAAATGAGAAACCGTTAATATCGGTTTTATCACCTTTCTTATAATCTTGGTGTTTTATATCGGTTTTAGTGATACCAAGAGCAGCACCAATCATTAAGTTATCATTAGCTAGCGTATCTAAACCGATTACAACACCGGTGGTTTTAGCTTTGTAACCTGCTAAACCGCCTTTCTTACTTTGATGTGCATCAGTATAGAAAGGTTTTGCCCATATACCATAAGCTACATTGTCAATAGCTTCCTCACCTGCTGTAACCGGACTTTGCGGTGTAGATACTAACCCACATTCAGCTCCTGCCATTTTAGAAGAATCATAAGTACCAAGATATCTAAGAGCGCCTAACCTGTTACTAAGTTGAGCCTGGATATCTTTAGCTACATCTAATTGGGCATTAGTTACAACCGCACTTGTATCGGTAGTAATAGCTCCGACAAAGTTAGCTGCATCAGTAGTGTTTTTAGCTAAAAGAAGATTATTATATGCTGCAGTATTAGAATTTACAAATGTTAGAACATTCTGACCTATACCTGCAAACTGGCTATTTCCGATAGCCTTTGTAACTACATTTGCTACATCGTTAGTACGTGTTAATACATAATCTTTATTATCGGCACGTATTAATCCATACCTTACAAAAATATTACTTCCAGTTACGTTAAACTTAGGATCACCTAAAGTACCTGAAAAACGAGCCCCGCCTTGGATTAAAGTATAAGTTTGTGTACCGCTGAAATTTGCATTAGCACTATCTTGTACGTTAATAGTTGTAGTTCCTGTAGTTGTTGCATTAACTTGAACACCTTCTGCGATAACAATATGACCTATATTACCACTTGCTAATGTTAGCGTTGTACTAAGAGAAGTATTGTCTCCCCATGTTGAAGTACCGCTTGCAAATGTTAAGATATTTGTAGCAAGATCTATATTACCGTTAATAGCAGTTGTACCGCCGCCTAAAATTACGTTCGATGCTGCAACATTTAAGTTAACATTACCAAAATTGGTTGCCGTAGAATATATATTTCCTTGTAATTTTTCTAATGAACCAACAGGACCTGTAAATTGTACGGAAGCTACAGGAGTATTAGAGCAACCTATATTACCGACAAATGCACTACCTAAGTAAGTTACGACACCATTATTAGCTTTAACGGTAGCAACCGTACTTGTAGAAGTAGAGTTTGTACCATCAGCAAAAATTACATTAGAGTTACCGTTAGCACTCCCAAGAGTGATTGTACCATCAAAATCTTTTCCGACTACACCACCTGCTTGATATGTTAAACCATCATTAACTATTAAATTATTAACGAAAGTACTTCCTAAGTTTTTATAGTCTGTAGCAACAGTTACAAGCTTTAATTTTAGAGCAGCCTCACCTTCTGGCTTTATCCCTAAACCGTAAATTGTACCAGGTGTATTAGGAATACCGCCATTAAGCTCTATAGTACCTTGACCGTCATGTACAGTAAACAGACCTGCATTTAATGTAATATCATCAACAGTGATCGTATCATCACTTGCAAGCCCAAGACCTACTATATTATTCTGATCACCGATTACTTGACCTGGGACAATTTTACTATCAATATCTGAAACAATAACTGCAGGAACACTAAAGTCACCGACCAGACCGTTACCAACTGTACTTGTAATTGTTAAACCGTCAAATGGAATTTTACTAGGTAAGAATAAACGCGTACCTAAGCTTGCATTTTCAAAAGCAATTTTAGTGGTATTAATACCATGCTCAGCTAAATTACCGGTCTCATTAAATACTACGTTACCGGGACCAGAAACTGTTATTTGTTTTAAAGCATCAACAGCAGCAGCTTGTGTTTGTAATGTTACGGTAATATTATCAGCATTAACGAATTCTACTATACCGGTATTGTCGGCAGATTTGATAAAGCTTGCAGTATAATTGCTACCGATTTGTAAGGTAGAATTACCATCAATTGTACTCTTGCCGTTAAAAATAGCACTCCCTAAGAACTGAGCAGTAGTACCGTTATCTAATTCTACAGTATTAAACTTATTACCTTGCTGTCCACCTACTATACCACTCACTATATTTATTCCACCGGCAGTAAAGCTGAACGAACCTGTATCAGCAACAGCAGTAGTAATATTAGTGGCATATAAATTAACACCTTTACCAAACTCTAATATAGAATCATTTTGAGCTACCGGAACTGCAAAATTAATCTCAGCAAGTGCATTTGCTGCACTACCTAAATTTGTACCCGCAGAAAGAGTAGTAGTAGGGTTAGCAGGATCGCCGGCAACTATTATTTTACCTTGACCTGCAGCATTGATAGTTTTTGTTATTAAATAAGTATTGTGACCAAGTTGTACTGAACCGTTATTACCGATATCTAACTCATTAATAGCAACATCACCAGCATTTAAAATTGTTTTACTTGATCCGACTTTTAATTGTCCAAGGGTTTTATTAGCACCTGGTACAATAGTACCGATATTACCGCTAATAGTTAAAGTTTGAGCATTTGTTAGACTACTCGCATCTAATATACCTTGTTTATCGGTAGTTATGGCTAAATTAGCTTTAATTTGTAAAGCTGCATCTGTAGTATTAGTTAGAGTTAATGTTTCGTTAGCTCCAAAAGTAATAGCATTAGCAGGATTGTTAACTAATAAAATACTGCTTCCACCGTAAGATAAATTGTTACCGGCTAAATTAATATTTTTTATGGCATTACCAACATTACCACCAATAGCAGCATCAACACCTATATTGCCATTAATAGCTGCGTTACCAGTTAAAGCGATTGTACCATTACCTGCTGCTAGCTTATTTATAATATTACCAGTTACAGTTGTGCCTTCTTCTAAGGTAAGGCTATTATCAAATGCACTAGATAAATATATATTTTGAGCATTAATTTTGCTACCTTGCTTTAAAGTAAAGTTTGTAGCAGCACCATTATCATTATCTTCTAAATTAACAATTTTTAAAGCATTATTGCCACCGATATTACCGTTAATGGCGAAATTGGCACCTTGTAACTTTAATATACCTGTATTAGCCGTAGCAGTATCTACATTTTGAACGAAAATAGCATTTGTATCTGCTTTATGCACTACTAAAGTATTGTCTGTTTCAAAATTAATTGTAGCTAAACTATTACCATTAGCACCAACATTACCGGCAACTGTCACATCACCACCATTAACACTGAAACCACCTTGGTTATTAGTCCCACTAGTATTAAGTATATTACCTGCTACTTGATGATCTTGTGTTGTAAATTTGATGAAGGAATCAGCACTAGTTAAATTAATAGCTTGAGCAGCAAAATTACTGCCATTCCCATTGTTCCCACCTTGGAAGATTAATGTTCCAGCAACATTAACTGCAGCTACAGAATTTTTATTCCCTATATCTGTACTAACCGTAGAATCACCTAAGAAATTTACCGTACCATTATTAGCAGCTACACCGCAAATATTTATATTATTAGCAGCAGTAATACCGGTTATATTAACTCTATCTGCAACATTTAATACAGCATCATTACCTAAAACAATACCATCAGCTCCAACAGTACCGTCAAGTTTAGCATTAGCATTTAAAGTAACTTGTGCGTTTGCCCCTAATATGAAACCTTGTATACCATTAGTATTACCAATCGTACCATTAAATATTGCTATATTCCCATCATCAATGTTAATGTGACCTTTACCTCCTGGAACAATACTGTTGAAAGTAGCAGTATTACCGAAAACAGCTGTTTTAGTACCATCTGCACCATTAGCTGCAAGGTTAACTTTGAATACAGAATTAGCATCTGTAAAATTAACAGGTCCGAGGTTAGTATAAGTATTTACAGGCAAAGCAGCAACTCCAGGAGCACCGTTTAAAGTCAAGGTATTTCCTGCAATAATATTGAGCGTTAATAATTGACCTGCAGTACCGGAAACAGAACCAATAGCCATATCCGCAGCACCATTAACTGCAAAAACACCACTTTGTAACATATTCATCGATCCGAAAAGCACAGTAGGATTACCAACGTTATCATTGCCTCCATCAGCTGTGGCAATGAAAGGGCCGCCTGCTTGCACAACATAAGTTAAAGAATCACCTGTTACTATTCCAGGCATACCAACAGCATTTAAATTAACGTGTGCATTAATATTGCGGTTAGCAGCACCCATAGCTGAGCCTGCAAAACCAGCTACTATGGTAGCGGTGGAAGCAGTTACCAACCCTGCCGAAATTAATTTTTTTAGAAAATTTGGTTTTTGAGCCATATTTTATTCCCATATTTAAGTTAAAATTGAGTACCTAGTATTAAAACAATATAGCCGACTACAGGTAAAATTACCCACACCGAATAAAGAAATAACCTTAATATTTTGCTTTAATAATCTCTAAACTACAGGCCGTAGTATACTATACATCATATATAATTACAAGCCATACAGTAGTTTTTTTATAAAGTTTTAATAAATGTTATATTTTTATCACAACTAAGTCATGCCGTGGCTACGACCACAGAATCTAGAATAATAATCACGCGATCAAGTTATCCAGGAAGCATAACTTAAATGTTTTACTGGATTCCTGCTTTCGCGGGAATGGCACCAAGGACTGGATCCCGTGGTCAAGGCTACGGGATTCCTACTCTTTATTAAATATTAGCATTTCAGCCGTATTTTTCCATTTTAGCATTTCATCGTATTTGGTATGCCAAATATGCATAATTTCCTTTTCATATTCTACAATTTGCTCTTCTAATCCTTCAAATTGCTTCACCATTTGACATGCTTTAGAAAATATCGTGTCGTTAGTAACGTCAAAAACTTTTTTCAAATGACGGTCTTGTGCTTCTTTATAATTTAAATGAGCGGCTCTACCAAGCTCAGCATCTTTATGCATCTCCTCGCTTCTTATTTGTATTTCAAAATTACGTTTAGAGTATAAAAACTGCATTATATTATGAAGAGACTGATAGCCGTTGCTTTTTGGTCTATTGATATAATCTTTGGTATATATCCAAGTTAAATGCGGACAATTCTTAACTATGTCTAAAGCATTGTAGCATAGACTTTGAGATTTAACTATAATCCTATATGCAATTAAGTCTTTCAATGCATCAATTGGCACTTCTTTCCTTTTCATCTTTTTTAAAATAGAATAAGGGGCTTTAAGACGCATATATATCTCATTTTCTATCTCTGCTTTATTTAAATCTTCTTTAAGCAGATTAATAATATTATAAATCAAATCCCCTCTTGCTACCTAAAATTCTATATATCTCTATTTTTAGTAAAAATTACCTATAGCTTGTTAGAACTTAAATCCACACGACTGTTCATAATACTATTCAAGTAATTGATAAAATTAATTCTTTAACTAAAAATTAAAAAAGATTAATAGTAAAAATAAGATTTTTCAATATAATTGTTTAATTAATTTTAACTTAGATTAATTGAATAGCTGCTTAATAGCAATTTTACATATCATACCGTCACTTAACCCTCTGTTGAAACATTGATTATGTCATTCATGCAAAAGTAGGAATCTAGCGCAACATATAAAAAACTTATTTTTTATATGTTCATTTTAGCAAATATATTTTGTACTAATATTAAGGTTATTTCGACTTTCGCAGGCATGACATAAAGTTAAACAATAAATAAGTTGGAAAATTTATTCATAGATACCTCAGAAACACTAATGAGAACTTCAGACATTTTGTCCAATTCTCCGGTACATTCAAGCACTATATCTACGCCTGCATCTAAAACTCCTTTGGTAATATCTTTCATATTACCGTTTAAAGCTTTCATATCTATTGAATCAGAAATAATAAGTCCTTTAAAACCAATATTACTTTTAATATAATCAATAACTTTTTTTGATATGGTTGCAGGATTGCTTGAATCAAGAGATTGATAAATTATATGTGCCGTCATAGCAAGCTTAATATTATTGTGCTTCGCTAGCTCCTTAAATACTTTAAAATCTGTGTTTTCTAATTCTTTTAAGCTATTATCAATAATAGGTAACCCTATATGGCTATCTACTTTAGCTCTACCATGCCCTGGAATATGTTTAATGCAAGCTTGGACTTTTTCTTCTTGTAATCCGTCTACAGCAGCTAAACATAAAGGCACCACTACTTCCGGCTCTGAGCCAAAACTTCTATCCCCGACTATATTGTGTGCTCCTTCGTGGATCAAATCCACTACCGGTGCAAAGTCTAAATTAATCCCTACTTCTCTTAACTCTTTGGCAATATTACTATAATTTTGTTTGCACCTCTGCACATCAACAAAAGTTTGAGCAGCCGGAGCATCATAAAAAGTTGGTGTAATAAGCCTTTTGACTCTCCCCCCTTCTTGATCTATAGAGATGATAGTATTTTTCCCTAATACTCCTTTTATAGCGTCAATAAGGGTTTTTAGTGCTTCTTTATCCTGCTCACCGTTATCATGCTTTTTAATATTACGACGAAATAAAATTACACCTAAAGGATTATGTTCTTCAAATAATTCTCTTTCTGCATCGGTTAATTCAGGACCAGATATACCGATAATTACTGGTTTGACTGTTTGTCTTATTGTCATAAGATGCTCTCTTTAAAAGATATGTAAATGCTTAATCACCTCACTAGCAAAATAATATTTTGTTGTTAGTTTATTGTTTGTCATATACTCTGAATAAATGAAAAGTATTATATACGAAGATCAACTTTTAAAAGAGCAAAGAGTTCACAAGGTGAGGAACGCAGCATATACTTGGTGAGTACTGCAGATCTTGTAGAACGACTTAGCCAATTTTTAAAGTTCATCGAGTATACTTCTTCCATCTATTGTGAAACCAGAACCATTGAGAAGGATTTTGTTTAACCCATTCTCCTAGTATTTGGTTAATATTAAGCATAATATTATAGCAATCGACTTTATTATCACCGCTTTGTTCAAACATTAATTGTGAGTGAAGTATTAATTTAAAATAACTACCTTTCGTTCTAATGATTTGGCAAGGTATAATCGGATATTTATACTGCAATGCAATTTTAGCGATAGCGTTAGCCGTCATAGCAGGATATCCTAAAAAAGGTACCTCAATTCCATTGTTCATTTTTTGGTCAACAAGCATAACAATAGATTCACCCTCCTTGATAGCCCTAAATAAAGCTCTACTACCTTCAGGACCTTTCGGTATAAGCCTTAATTTGTCACTGGCGCGACTTTCATTAACCAACTTGTTAACATACGGGTTATTTGCTTTACGATAAATTACGGCAAATTTTGGATAAGATTTATAAAGACGCTTAAGAGCGATATCCCAATTCGCAAAGTGACCACTAAATAATAAAAAGGGTTGCCCTTCAAGTTTTTTAATATTTTCTATGCCGATTATTTCGATCCTACGCTTTAACTCGACTTCATTCATCTTGTTGACATATGCAAATTCACCGATAAATCTACCGAAATTACCCCAAGTTTGATCTATGATTTTTTCAACATCACACATATCACCGAATACTGCTTTAATATTGCTTCTAGCAATTTTATTAACGGCAAATAATATACCGATTTTTCTCGCTATAAAACTACAAATATCGGCTGCTTTATCCATACCAAGCATTCCTATTACTTTAAGGAATATCACAATGATAAAATACTCAATTAAATATCTGAGCTTTTTTAAAAATTTTTTCATTTAATAAATTAGGGTTATTTATAGATAATTCTACATCTAAACAGACAATATTATTATTTAAATCATGAAATTTAACATAATCTTTTCTTGTAGTAATTAAGGTAGCGTTGTTATGCTCTTTAGCTAACGAATATAAATTTTCTAAATCTGCTTGTAAATAATTATAATGATCAGGGAAAATTTTATAACCGACTATATTCAGTCCATAATTCTTTAAAGTTGAAAAGAAACGCTCAGGATTACCGATGCCGCTAAAAGCAAAATAATTTTTAGTTTTGTCTATATTATTTAATGGAACTATTTGAGCATTTATTAACTTATTTACATAAGGAGTTAAAATATTTAACATTTTATCATTGGTGCTACTGACTAAAAAAACCAAATCAGCCGCATCAAGAGCTTTATTTGGATACTGTCTTAAAGGACCTGCCGGAATCAAAAATCCGTTACCGAAAAGTCTTTGGCTATCTACTGAAACTATAGTAAAATCTTTATGAAAATGAGGATTTTGTAGAAAATCATCAACTATTATTACATCAGGTTTAAGCTCGTTAATTAACGGCAAAGCCTCTTTGATATTTTTAGTAGCAATAACTAGTCCATATTTTACAAGTATTACCCCCTCATCTCCTACCTCTAGAACAGTATGTCTTGCATTTACAATAGCTGCGTTTTTAAGCTTGCTACCATAACCCTTAGTTACTATTACAAAACTTACATTTCTAGCTTTTAGTAATTTGGCTAGATATATTACTATTTGTGTCTTACCAGTACCTCCTACACTACAATTACCGACACAAATAACTTTAGCAGGCAACATAATAGGTTGAGCTAGGCTAGCTCGCAAATAACCTAAAAATTGATATATCAGACTTACCGGCAAAAGCAAATAAGCTATAATATTTTGCTTCTGCCAAAATTTGGGATATAAAAGTTTGATCATATTAATATAATATTGGTTTTATTGTGTGTTTTAGCTTTTCCTATTGC
Source organism: Rickettsia canadensis str. McKiel (assembly GCF_000014345.1). NCBI lineage: Bacteria > Pseudomonadati > Pseudomonadota > Alphaproteobacteria > Rickettsiales > Rickettsiaceae > Rickettsia > Rickettsia canadensis. Next base: position 952,920 of record NC_009879.1, read on the forward strand.
AATCCTACAAATTGTAAGCTAGATCCAATTAATAATACTAAAATTATTAGTATAATAAGTTGAATTCATGGATACCGTGTAGAGGCCATGGTGGTATGACATTAGAGTGTTCTTCCCACATAATAAGCCTATTTTCAACATTTACGGCAGTTAAAAATAAAGTCAAACGGATTGATTGCTTTATTGTCTAGTAGAATTTCAAAATGCAAATGTTCGCCCGTTGCATTACCAGTTCGTCCTTGTATACCGATCAATTGACCACGCTTAATTTTGTTTCCTTCTTTAATTTGTATTTCCTTTAAATGAGCATATTTCGTAATAAATTTATGTCCATGTTTAATCTCGACAAAATTCCCGTAATCAGATGCTCTAGCAACTTTTATAACGACCCCGCTTGCCGCTGCATATATCGGGGCTGCTTTTTTAGCTTGTAAATCAATACCACTATGGAAACATTTCTTTTTTCTTTTCTTTTTATGAGGACTTTTCCTAGTTCCGTAATGACTGGTAATCTTTGGTTCGTATTCTGGTAACAGAAGCGGTATTGTAGCAATTATTTTGTCAAGCTTGGTTAGTTCTGAAATATTAGACCCATGAGTTTGTTTTTGTGCAAAATAACTAGCTACCGGTTTAGAGAGAAACTGATATTTTGAATTTAGTTTTGTTATAAGTGCCTTGATATCGGCTATTTTTATTGCAACTGCTTTATTAAATTCTGCCAGATTTTTATTATGCAATTTTTGTAAAAACATCTTATTTTGTTTAGGGTTATTAATTATTAGACCTAAGTTTTTTGCATATATACATTTGCTATTTTTATTTGCCAAATCATATTGTACTACTAAATCCGCATGACTGATTTTATATTTTTGCTTTAATTGAGATAAGGTGGTAGAAAGTAAAGTAGTATCACTAGATACTTTAATACTGCTACAACCTTGAACAAGAAAAACTATAAACAGTAAAAAGATATATTTCCGAAAGAACATTCAAACTTTACCATATTTTTATCACTATATAAAAGGTCATATTCAATAATTATGTTTTCTTTAAATACAATATTTTTGTAATTGTGGTAAAAATCATGGACTAAAGGTAAACGCTTTATAGTATACCACATTAAGACTGTATTATTAAGAGATCGTAACTTAATTTTTTTAAGAGCTTCGCGCAATTTTTGAAACTCATTTTTGACCTCAAAAGGTGGATCAAGAAAAAATCCTCTATTTTCTTTAAACGGTATAAAAGCTTTTATAGGCATTATAAGCATCTATATTATGCATATTATTCGGTAGTAGTGTTTTAAAATCACCCTGGTTGAAGCTTGTAAACAATTAAGCACTCATTTGGTCTTAATAATTGTTTAATTATACAAGGTGAGCCAGGATAATAATTTCCCCAGCTAGGTTTACTATATTAAAAAACCTTTAAAAGTTCAGGAACATGATCGGTAGCTTACAGTAATTCATTAATGCCCTGTATCGCTTACTAGAGCTTGACAAGAAGCTTCTAAACTTAACATCATAGAAGTTTAGAAATGTTTTTCTTTAAATTGCTCTAAGCTTACAATAAGCACTAAATGTTGCACACTATATTGGCAAAATTACCTACATGATCAATATGACGATATTATTATTTCTTCTTTCTAAAGTAATTTCTGCATCTTCTTTATCTTTTTTTAATTCACTTAAATAATTCTTAATTGCAACTTGTACTAATTGCACTTTACTAACCATAAAACTAATCATTAATTCCTTCTGTATAAAACAAAAAAATAAATTATTTTGTATGAAAGCCCTCTTTCATCTGTATTACTCATTATTTTACTTTTTCTTTCAAAAGGAGTATCGTCCATGTTTTAGAGTAATACTTTATAAGGTTAATTAATGCTTGTCCTATACTATGCACCAAATTTTAATTTCTTAAAGAATTTGTTAGAAATTCTACTGTTTGTTGTAGATTATTTAATTTCTTGTGAGTGATTTTATCTTGATTAATACTATAAACCTATTAATAAGATATTCTCTAAGTAAGTTAGTTATTAGCCCACTTTCTGAAAGCTATAACTCTCTTAGAATTTAGTCTATACCCTACAATATTACATCTAAATTATAATATTCTACTTGTATCTCAACCCTATGATCTCCTTACTATTTGAACTTTTGCAAAAAATGCAATAGCTGCTTTTTCTTCCAATGCTCCTTCTTTAAATATCTTGAAATTACTGATTTATCTCGTACAAATAGTGCTGCTATTTAATTTAAAGATAGCCAAACTGTTGCTTCTACTATCTTAACCTCAACATTAACTTCCCCATTTTCGTCCTAATAAATTACTACCTAATTTTCTATTTCTTTATGAATTGTTTTAAACATTGTTTACTATGGTAAGCCATTCCTCTTCATCAATAATTTTAATTCCCAGCTCTTTAGCTTTTTTAAGCTTACTACCTGCATCAACACCGGCTATGACTAAATCCGTATTAGAGGATACACTAACTGCAACTTTAGCTCCAAGCTTTTCAGCCATTGCTTTAGCTTCTACTCTAGATGTAGTAGGTAAGCTACCAGTAAATACAACTATTTTACCTGTTAAACTACTGTGTTCTTTAGTCTCTTTATAATCTTCAATATTTAATACTTCACCAAGTTTTTTGATAAGCTCAATATTTTCTTTAACATCAAAAAAATTAATAATATCTACTAGAATCTTATCGCCGATTCCTTCTAGATTATTTAGTTTTTGATAGATATTAGAATCGTTTTTACTCAGTAATTCTATTTGACTTATAAAGTTATTATAGCTTTCAAATTCTCTAGCAAGCAATTTAGCGTTTTGTTCACCGATATGCCTTATGCCTAATGCATATATAAACCTTGGCAAACTGACATTTCTTGATTCTTCGATATTTTTAAAAAGATTTTCTACTGATTTTCTACCCCACCCATCCATATTTTCAAGCTTTGTTAAGCTAGCTTCATTTTTTTCTTTTAATAAGAATATATCTAAAGGATTGCTAATTAATCCCTTATCTATTAAAAACTCAACTTGCTTACGCCCCAACCCTTCAATATCCATAGCATTTTTCGATACGAAATGGCGTATACGCTCATAATTCTGAGCGGGACAGTTAAGAACGTTATCACAGCGTATAATAATATCTTCAGGAATATAATGTAACTTAGAATTGCACGAAGGGCAAAATAAAGGAGTATTAAATGTTGTTGCATCAGTGGAACGCTTTCCTATATCAACTCCAATGATTTGAGGAATAACGTCACCGGCACGTTGCAGGAATACATAATCCCTGATCCGCACGTCTTTTCGTATAATTTCTTGGAAATTATGCAGTGTTGCTCTGCTAACAGTTACCCCACCTATTTCTATGGGTTCAAGCTCGGCCACCGGAGTTAACGTGCCGGTTCTGCCCACTTGCACCGTAATAGAAAGCAGCTTCGTTTGTCCTACTATAGCAGGAAATTTATGAGCAGTAGCAAATCTTGGAGCACGAGCTATAAATCCCATTCTATTTTGCAGTGCAAAATCATTGAGCTTATATACTACACCGTCAATTTCATAAGATAAATTTTCTCTATTTGTTTTTAGATATTCGTAAAAAGCAAAAATTTCTTCTTCGGAATCTGCAAGTTTAGATATTTCATTAACTCTAAAGCCGAATTCTTTTAATTTTTTAAGTAATTCATTTTGAGAAGAAGCGATATTTTGTTCAGTTGCTCCTCCTGAATAGACAAAATATTTTAGTGGTCTTTTTGCAGTAACTGAAGAATCTAACTGACGAAGTGATCCAGCAGCAGCATTACGCGGATTTGCAAATTTATCTCTACCCTGCTCTTCTTGTTCTTTATTTAGGTTAAAAAAATCTTGTTTTTCAATATAAATTTCTCCGCGTACTTCTAAAAACTCTGGAGCATTATTAATTTTATGAGGGAAATTTTTGATTGTTTTAATATTTGCTGTCATATCCTCACCTATATATCCATCCCCTCTTGTAGCTCCTATTGTAAGCAGCCCATTTTTATAAATAGCAGAAAAAGACAAGCCGTCTATTTTAGGTTCACAAAAGATAGGAGCAAACTCATTAAGACGTAAGAAATTTTTTATACGATCTACAAAATCTTTAACATCTTGCTCATCAAAGACATTACTAAGAGATAGCATTGGTGCTTGATGTGTAACCTTAGCAAATTTATTTGCTATTTTAGCCCCTACTTTTTTGCTAGGACTATTTTCTAAAATTAAATGAGGAAATTTTTGTTCTAACTTGAGATTGGTATTAAATAGCTGATCATACTCAGCATCTGAAACTAAATGATTATTTTCTATATAATAAGCATGATTATAGCGTTCTATTTTATCAGCCAGTTCTTTTAATAATTTTTTTGCTTCCTTTTCAGATATTAAATAAATATTTTGCATTAAAAATTGCATACTTTTATTTAAAACTCAAGTTTGTATCAAACTTCAAATTATTACTTATTGCATTTAATTTATGATCAAGATCGTGCCGTAATTTAGTACATAATTTAACATCTTCATAAATTGCGTCAGCATACTCATTTATCGGAATTGGAATTTTAACATATTTTTCTAAAAATTCTTTAGATAATTCCGGCTGAACTGCTGTAGAAGATAAATAATAAAACTGTTTCTGCACTAATTCGCTCCTTAAGCTTGACCAAAGTAAGTAAGAATTTCTTTCTGATAAATTAGTAAAAACAAAAAAACCTGTAGAGACAAGGGAGTTATTAATATCATTATTTATTATACATGTTGAATATAAACAACCGATAAGCTTAGGAGTTATAATATCAAATGCTTTAACCGTGATTCTTGCTCTGGTAGGTAAATTTCCTAAATTATTGGATTGACTACTTACTATATCACCTTTTTTATTACAACTTCCAACTTCAATATAGTTAAATATGGTATTAAAATTATTTTGTACATATTTTGCATTGACTGATTTTTGTAAAGTAAATTCTTTACTGGTTTTTATAATAAATTTGTTTTTATCTAACGAATTAATCTTTTTATATATATTTTGCAATTCAGGACTATAGAAAAAGGCATCAAATCTTTTAGAAGACATTTTACTATAATCTATACTAAAAATTTGTAAAGAACATGTTAGTAATTCGCTTTTATTCTGGTTTTCAATTATAATATCAGGTAGAGAAAAGTCTTTGTTGAAATCTAACCACTTACTATAAACTATATTTAAATTATTTCTCTCAGGAGTATCGTTGCCAGAATCATCATGACCTACATTATTACATATTGCCATAAATATTTTGTTTTTACTAATTGACTTATATTCTTTCTTCTCAAGATATATAATACTTGTTTTTATAGTAGTAGAAGCATTGACAAAAGCATTAAATGGTAAAGAAATAACAGCTTTTATATGAAATCTATCTAAAATCCATTCTCTAAATGATGCTTGATTTTTAGCGTTTAATAGCGAATCATCTATAACGGTAATTAATTTTCCTCCGAGTTCTAGTAAATCATAATATCTTTCGATAAATAGAATGTTAGAATTAATACTATTTTTTTTCCCGACTACCGTATAATTTTTTAGAATTCGTGTATCGCTCTTATTAGTATCTTTATCTTTCATTTTATAATTACTTGAAAAAGGAGGATTCGTTAGCACTATTTGAAAAGCCCCATTAATTAAAACTTCTTTTGCATCTTTATATTGTTGTTGTTCTTCATCTGGTAAGGTAGGATCTATAGTTAAATTTTTATCTAAAGCATCTTGTAGCCTAAATATTTTACTACTGCTATCTTTGTGAACATACATATTAATTCTTGCAAGTCGCACAACTTTTTCTTCTTTATCTACTCCAAAAATAAGATTTTCCTTTATATTTTTTACTATTTCTTCGTGTTTAGATTTGGATAAGTTTTTAGGTATATTGTTCATTATGTAAGCAAAAGACTCTATTAAAAATCCCCCACTACCGCAACAAGCATCTAGTATTTTTGTATTCTCATTCGGTCCAGCAAGTTTTACCATAAATTTTATAACGTCCCTTGGAGTAAAATATTGTCCAAGTTCTCGGCCTCTTACTGCTGCTCTTAAAAAAACTTCAAATATTCTTCCATTTAAATCTTCGTCTATATCATTTAAATCAAATTTTTCTAATCGCTTTACCACATATTTTATAGTATCTAAACTTAAATTTAATTCTTCTCCTTTAGTGAAAATTCTTTTTTTACCTTCTTTGATAATCAATATTTCAAGTTCTTCTCTAAAATTATTGAATATTTTTTTTATAGGGTCTTGCTTAGGAAATAAACTTAAATTTTTATCTATATAATTAGTAGAAAAAAATATATCGTCCATTGATATTTCTTGGTTATTCATTAATTTTTTATTAATATATTTATCATTATCCATTTTTAAGCTGAATAACTTGACAAATTCCCAAAAAGCATCTGTCGGCTTCATCCCTTCTTTTTTCCAGATATAATTATTAATTTCAAAAAATACTTTTGAAATTTCACCTTTTGTAGGTTTTATAAACCCTAACTTATTATAAAGAGGATTTTTTAATTTTTGCTCTAATTCTGTAAATAAACTGAAAACTTTTTGTGGTCCTAATATTGATTTTAAATGAGCATAATCTATTTTGCCTATCGCTGTGTCATAAATTGGAGTAACCTCGTCCCAGCCAAAGATTTTGATATATTTCCCATTTGTTAAAACCTTTATTTGACAAGGGTTAATTTTTTTAAAACTTTGATTTAGTTGTAATGCATACCCTGATACTTGATATATAAAATCCTCAAGAATTGCATTAGGAGTTTTAGCTTCTATTACGATAACTGGTTTATCTTCATGAAATATGATATAATCGGGTCTATAACGCTCTTTTTTACTACCTTTCGTTATAACAAGTTTTTGAATACTATCTTTCCTTTTTATAGAATCCTGAGGATAATCAAGAAATTTCAATAACGGTTCAACAATTATATCCTTAACATCTGCCTCATTGTTAATAATCTCAAGGTTCTGCAAAGAAAAGCTTTCCATAATTTTTTACTTGAAAAAACTTATAATACTATTCGTAGTATATGAAAATAAAAACACAAGTCTGATTTTGGTTACTGTATAATATTAAGTGCTTAATTCTTCTAAATATTAACTAAGTTATAAAATCAAAATCCTGGCCGGCTTTAATATATGTTCTAATACGGCTCATGAGATTTTGAAAATATGTTAAATTATGCCATGTCATTAGCATAGAGCCAAGTATTTCACCGATTTTCACTAAGTAATGCAGATAAGCTTTACTATAGTTTTTACAAGCAGGACATAGGCAATCATACTCAAGTGGCTCGTCATCATCAGCATATTTGCTATTGCGGATATTGACCGTACCGTATTTGGTAAAAGCCTGACCGTTACGACCTGAACGAGTCGGGATTACGCAGTCGAACATGTCAATACCTCTACTAACAGCACCAATAATATCTGCAGGTTTACCTACTCCCATTAAATAACACGGCTTATTTTGAGGTAGAAAATTAGGAGTATAATCAAGCACTTTAAACATAAGTTCTTGCCCTTCGCCTACTGCAAGCCCGCCTATAGCATAACCTTCAAAATCAAGCTTTACTAAGTCTTTAGCCGATTGCTCACGTAATTCTTGGTAAACACTACCTTGAATAATGCCGAATTGTGCGTAACCCTCCCTCTTAACAAAAGCCTTTCGTGATCTATCTGCCCATCTAGTCGTTAATTGTACAGAAGTTTTAGCCTCTTCAAAAGTTGCAGGATAAGCCGTACATTCATCAAAAGCCATAGTGATCGTGCTACCAAGTAAATATTGTATTTCGGTAGAACGTTCAGGCGTTAGCATATATTTATCACCGTTAATATGGGAGCTAAAACTTACTCCCTCTTCGGTTATCTTGCATAATTTTGATAACGACATTACCTGAAAACCACCGGAATCGGTTAATATAGGTTTATGCCAGTTCATAAATTTATGCAAACCGCCAAGGCGTGCTATACGCTCACTACTAGGTTGCAGCATTAAATGGTAAGTATTGCCAAGAAGTATATCGGCACCTGTTTCAGCTACCGATTCAGACAGCATGGCTTTAATAGTGCCTCGTGTACCGACCGGCATAAAAGCAGGGGTACGAATTTCACCGTGTGCAGTTGTGATAACACCGCTTCTAGCTTTTTTATGCATCTGATGAATATTAAATGAAAATTTTGACACTAAAATAACTGCTTTTTATTTTAGACAGTATTTTAGCATAAATTAAACCTGATCACCAAGCATATTATAAATTTCTTGCATATATTTATGCTTTAGCCAAATCTCAAGATTACCGATAATATAAAGGTTATAGCTCTACTAATACCAACGTTTAAGACATTTGGCTTTATCGGTCATAACATTTTTTGGCCACAAATCTTGAGGATGTTGCACCATAATAACCGTGTCTGCCTCTTTATCTTAAAAAGCATGATATAGTACCGATATTACTATTAGAAAAATTACTAACTTTATTTTCCAGACTAAGTTTGTATACTTTTTACTTTAACCTAAATTTCATATAAGAACTATAATTTTTATACATGGTTATATTATGTAGATTTGATTTAATCATTGAGTAGAATTATCTTGTTCAAAAAGGAATTTTAATAAGAATCAGATTTCTGTAAAAATCATTTTATTATCAAAAGCAATCTTATTACATATTTCAAACATTGGGTTTTGACATCTTATATGCACCAATAAAAGAAAACCTAAGGTAATATTACCGTATCTTTCTGATACAAAGAATTACGATCTGCTAAGTGTTGTACTGAAACTTCAGAAGACACCCAGGCTGAATAATATACTTTAAGCTTTTGACAAAGCTTACCTATCAATGCTTGAACCTACACACCAAATACTATAACATTTTTTGATTTGTAAATAACTTACTGCATATTGTGGAGGTAGTTTGTCCTGCTTCATCAACAATAAGCTGAGCAAGATTATTATGGCTAAAATGTTTTAACATATTATCAAATGAATGAAAAAAGTTATTGAGACAACCGATACCATAAATAAAAAAGTTTTTGTCACACGGCTTCAGGTTCTATATTACAAAATTTTCCATGCATTATTTCAGAAAATAAACTTAAACTATCCCAAAAATTACAACGATTAGCATTTATAAATATATGATGTAGTTTAGTTGCTTGAATAAATAGAAATATCTAAGTATGAGACTAGAATTAAGTAAACAACTTTTTTGTTTATTAATTTATATTTAAATTATAGTTAAACCGCTGCAACACACATAGCCATACCGCCCACCGATACACAAAGTAACTAAGTCTTTTTTGGCTTTGGCTTCTTCGCAAGTTGTGTATTAGAGTAATAAGTACACGCCTCTGCCGCTTGCCCCGATTCGGATGCCCGATTGCTATTGCTCCCCATTAATATTCTTTATTCATATCCCATTTTATCTAACGATTTACATAAATACTTTGGGCAGCAAATGCCTCATTAACCTCGATCACTTCTAAATCATCGACGCTCCAGCCTACTTTACTTAAAGCTTTTTTCGATGCAGGAACAGGGACAACACCCATAATATTTCACCCCCCGGATGAAGCATAAGAGACAATACAAGCGAGCTGCGTTAAATTATGCTTTTTCAAAGCTTTTTTGGAAAACTACTATAGCATACTGTACCGTCATTGATTAAAGAAGCATTACTAACTGTCACTACACCGTTTTTATCAAAAGCAGGGTGTAATTTTTACTTAGAATTTCAAGGCTGGTATCAGGTCTTACCGTTTCATCATGATCAAACAAACTAGCAGTTTTCTTCATCATTACTTCAATAGGTAGAATTTCATCTTTAAATATTCCTCCTGCCCTAGCTTTCACTGCTTTCTTATAAGAACTTAAAGCAAATTCGTCCTACTCTTGTCTGCTAATATTAAACTACTTCGAGATATTTTCGTTAGTAATCCCCATCAATACTCCTAAAAATACATCTGTTAACCCGTCCTAACATTAAATCAACCATTTTAGTATCACCGAAGTTAACTTCTGCTCTAATATAGCTGCCATACAGTGACATTCTCCTGCATAACGATTTTATTATAGCCTATCATAATTGAGTTTGCAGTAAGTACTACACTTTTAAAACCTGAGCCACATACTTTATTAATCGCATAGAGCCCCGCACTTCTTTCGGTATTCCTTGCATGAATCAGAGTTTGGCTTGCCGGATTCTGTGCCACTACCACCTGTTATTACTGGTCCAAGTATTACTTCATTTACTAAAGCAGGGTCGATTTTGCTGTTTTATATCATATATTTTATTAAATGAGCAGCCAAGCATAGGCGCTAAAATAGTACTAAGGCTACCCATAAACGAACCAAAAGCTGTCCCTTTTGCATGGGTTATATAAACAGGTTTTGTCATGGTATATATTCCTTAAATAACTTATTATTGTTTATCAAATAACTAATATGTCCGCCTTTTACTTCTATCAGCTTAGAATTTTTTAATAATTTTTGCAAAGGTAAAATGTTATAAACCACCCTTAGATATATCCTGACATAAGCCAATTTTCTATTCTAAATACTAATTCTTGCTCCTTATCGTAAGTTATAGAGAAAAATTTATTTAGTATGAAAATAATCAGAAAATAAAAGAAAAAATAAAATTTGAATATGAATTTTAGGAATGTTTCATTATGCATATTGGTAAATTAATTTGTCATCCCGCGACTTGATCACGGGATCGAGTCTTTTTTAATATTTTACTAGATACTGTGATCAAGCCACGGTATGACATTGGTTAAATAAATAATACAACACCCTAAATACTCAGTTTGCATTACTATATTACCAGATTCTAAATTATTTATTACCAAGCTTATATGTTGTTGTATTATGATAGAGGTCAAAATATTCCTGTAGTTTATTAGAATTGAGAGTATCTTAATCTTATATTAAATCCTTGACAAAAGGCTAATTATATTGTATAAGCTCAGCACCTTTAGAATGTAATAACAGTATATAGGCTCTAAAGTTTTAGGGGAAATATCTTTTCATCATAAAATCTTGAAGTGCTTAAGTTTTTTTTTTGTCCTTAGGGATTTATAATGCTAAGTACCTCATCACGATCGTTTAAAAGCAAATTTAGAGCGGCATTTTGGCCTGTGCATAGTTACGAACTTGGAAAGTTTATTCCAATGAGTACCTTAATGTTTTGTATTTTATTTAATCAAAATGTTTTACGAATCTTAAAAGATAGTATTTTAATCTCTGAGATTAGTGCAGAAATAGCAGGTTTTGCCAAAGTGTACTGTGTTACACCTGCTGCTGTTTTATTCGTGATTATTTATGCTAAAACAATTAATCACCTTACTTTTGAAAAGATCTTTTATTATTTAAGTACATTTTTTATCAGCTTTTTTGTTTTATTTGCTTTCGTTATTTATCCTAATATCCATATTTTTCATGTACATCCCGATAATTTAGCTGATTGGATGAAGAGTTATCCTCATTTTAAGTGGTATATATCACTAGTAGGTCATTGGGGTTATATAGTATACTATAGCCTTGCCGAGCTGTGGCCTAATATTTTTTATGTATTATTATTTTGGCAGTTTGCTAATGAACTTACTACTACCGAAGAAGCAAAAAGATTCTATACTCTTTTTTCGTTATTTGGCAACTCTTCTTTAATATTAGTTGGCTTTTTAATGATGAATCTATCATCAGAAGATACTATTATTAAGAAGTTTATGAGTATTTCGGATAGTAAAATCACTTTAGTTCAAGTATCCACAATAATTGTGGCAATTGTTGCTATTATTTGTTGTTTACTAGTCATGTTTATTAGTAAAAATGTTTTTACTAACCCATTATTTTACGCTAAAGCAAAAAGCGGCAGATCAACTTCAGAACGTATGGGATTAATTAAAAGCTTTAAATATATTGCAAAATCAAAATATTTATGGCTTCTTTTAATTTGTTCTGCAACTTTTGGGTTCGCTATTAACTTAGTTGAAGCCGTATGGAAAGCAAAAATTAAGGAGTTATATCCAACCGTAAATACTTACGCTGAATTTAACAGTCTGTATATACTTTGGACAGGTGTTGCAATAATGGTTATGACCATCATCGGTAATAATGTAATGCGTATGCATAATTGGTTTGTAGCGGCAGTAATTTCACCAGTTATAATAATGGTGACCGGCGTTTTGTTCTTTATACTTATAGTATTTGATCAACAAATTTTATCATTATTTGACGGAGCAATTTTAATGTCACCTCTTGCTCTTGCAGTTTCGATTGGCGGTATTCAAAATATTTTAGCTAAAGGTACTAAATATTCTATATGGGATACTTCAAGAGAAATGTTATATATCCCACTTGATGAAGAACTGAAAACTAAAGGCAAAGCTGCTGTTGACGTGATAAGTGCGAAAGTCGGCAAATCCTCTAGCGGTCTTGTACAATCTATTATTTTTACTTTAGTTCCAACCGCTACTTTTACTTCAATCTCACCAATTTTAATGGTAGTGTTTACTTTTGTATGCTTAGCGTGGATTTATGCAGTAAGGAAAATATATTTTGAATATCAAAAAATAGCATAAAATAAATTATTCTCACCCTGTGACTTGATCACGTGGTCCAGTAGAAATACTAAAATTATTAACATTTTAAGTTATTTTCTAGATACTGTGGTCAAGCCACGGTATAACACATAGAATTTTTCATAAATTTTGCTATAATAATGGAACGTTCTAACTCAATATCTAATGGTTTATAATTATTTTGAATAATCAGATAATCATTATTTACTCATCGTAAATGATATAGTAAACAATAATTATAATGTATGGTGAGCTTGCAGTAGTAGGAAGCATGTGCTGTTGGAATTGATGTAGTAGTACGCTTGATACACCTTTGAAATTTGCTATTGCATGCGCTGCAGGAATAATGGAAACATTGACTGCAATTAAAGTAGCAGAAGTCTGTTATATATTGGAATAAATATCTAAGCACAATATAATAATAACATATTTTGCATGAATTTAAAATTAAATTTAACCACTATTCAAAGCATTTTTTAGTCTAATTTTGACTTGTTTTAAAGAACGAGGAGTTGCGTCCGTAACTTCAATTTCAATATTTTCTGAAATATTTATTCTAGTACCGATAGCAGGAACGCTACCAACTCTAGTTAGAACTAATCCACCTATCGTATCAAACTCATCATCATTTTTTAGTTTTTCTCCTATTATTTCTTCAAGCACTTCCACTTCAACACGTGCATTTAAAATAATTGTTGAGTTATTAATAACCTTTAAATTATCACTATCTAATTGCTGATCATGTTCATCATCAATTCGGCCTACTATTTCTTCTATAAGGTCTTCAATAGTAACTAAACCGTCAGTACCACCGTACTCATCAACAACTATTGCGATATGCGTTCTCTCACGACGCATTTTTGTTAGCAAATCTAATAATTTCATAGAAGGAGCTGCAATTATATGCTTACGTATAAGCTTTTTTAAACACCCATTTTGCTTTGTAGCAAATGCTTTAAATAAATCCTTAATATGTATGAATCCTACTACATTATCCAAAGTACCGTCATATATAAGAGTTCGTGCATGAAGAACTTTTAACTTAATAGACTCACTTAATTCTTCTAGATTTGTAGTTAATTTTATTGCCGCAATATCAGAACGGGGTACCATTATATCTGCAATAGTCTTATCTTTTATCTTCAGTAAATTAGCAAAAATATTACACTCATCTAAAGTCATTTTTTGATTATTAATTTTAAGGCGTTTTATGACACCAAAAAAATTATCGGGTGTTTTTGTTTGTCTAAAAAAATTTTTGATTGGAGAGAATAATTTTCGTATAGCAAAAATTAACTTATTATTGTGATTTTTTTTACTAGAATCTTCTTTTTTTGAAGATTTGAACATAAATTTTTTTATTTAGTTAATAAGGGGAAGCAATACCAAAATATGATAATATTTCAATTTCTAGATTTTCCATAATATTTGCTTCTGTATCATTTTGATGATCGAATCCAATTAAATGTAAAATACTATGTATTAAAAGATGAATAAAATGATTTTCAGAAGTTTTTTGTTGCTCATATGACTCATTATATATTACCTCATAACAAAATGCTATATCACCTAAATGCATATAATCATAGCCAATTAACAATTCAAGTTTAGGACTAACATTACTAAAACATAAATCTTGCCAATTTAATTTGTTGCTTGGAAAAGAAAGCACGTTAGTAGCTTTGTCTATATTACGAAATTGTTTGTTTAAGGTCAATATTTCTGCAGTATTTGTGAGTAAAATTGATAATTCAAATTGTTTTATTTTACTAAAATTATCAAATCGCAATAAAACATTTTGAGTTACTTTTTTAATTAATGCTTTATTTATTTGTTTATGCTCACGCCATTTGTCGTAATTTCTTATAATTTCTACATTTATCATTTTCTTATGTTTTAAGCATTGTTGTACGACTCTTTGTCATTCCAGCGCAAGCGTGAATTCGTAAAAATAACCTTAATATAGGTACATATTTGACAAAATAAACATATAAAAATTTGTTTTTATATGTTTTTCCTGGATTTCCGCTTTCACGGGCATGACATCAATTGCCTTTATAATCATACACATATCTCAAGATACCAGTGATTGCCGGTAATTTTGTTTTAATTTTTGAAAATCTTCGTCAGCATGATATGAAGAACGGGTTAACGGACTTGCAGAAACCATTAAAAATCCTTTTGTTCTTGCTACTCGCTCTAGGTATTTAAACTCTTCAGGAGTAACATATTTTGCGACCTCTGCATGATCTTTGGTAGGTTGCAGATACTGCCCGATAGTTAGAAAATCGACCTTTGCTTCTCTTAAATCATCCATAACTTGTATTACTTCGCTTATTTTTTCACCAAGTCCTACCATCATACCAGATTTTGTAAAAATTTCAGAAGATAATTTTTTGATACTATGAAGTAAGCTTAAAGAGTTATAATATCTAGCTCCTGGTCTAATCGTTTTGTATAAAGATGGGACTGTTTCAACATTATGGTTAAAAACATCAGGCTTTGAATGAGCTATTATTTCAGCTGCTCCTTCTTTTCTTAAAAAATCAGGAGTTAGAATCTCAACAGTAGTATTTGGTGATGATTTTCTAATTTCATTAATACACTCCGCAAAGTGTAAAGCTCCACCATCCTCAAGATCATCACGATCAACCGAAGTAATTACTACATGCTTCAGATTTAATTTCTGCACTGCTTCAGCAAGTCTTTGAGGTTCATGTGGATCAAGCAAATCAGGTCTACCTGTTTTGACATTACAAAACCTGCAAGCTCTAGTACAAACCGAACCTAAAATCATCATGGTTGCATGTTTTTTTGACCAGCATTCACCGATATTAGGGCAAGCTGCTTCCTCGCACACTGTATTTAATCTCAGATTTTTTATTAAATCTTTTGTATTATAGTACTCTACAGAATTAGGAGCTTTTACTTTGATCCAATCAGGTCGTTTATTTAAATTAGCCATAGAAAGGAAATAATTTAATTAATTGTGTCACTTCAGTTAATACTTTCTGCTCAGCCTTACTATTATCTTCATTATTTTTGCATCCATCTAAAATATCTGCTATCATATGAGCAACTAATACAAAATCCTTTTCTTTAAACCCTCTAGTAGTGCATGCGGGAGTACCGAGCCTAATGCCTGAAGTAATAAAAGGCGAAGTTTTATCAAACGGAATAGTATTTTTATTGCATGTAATACCTGCTCTATCTAAAGAATTAGCAGCAAGTTTACCTGTGATTCCGTCTTTACGCAAATCCACTAAAACAATATGATTGTCGGTACCACCTGTTAATATATCATATCCTCTTTCTTGTAAGATCCTTGCTAAAGCTTCAGCGTTACTTATAACTTGCTGAATATAACTTTTATATTTAGGCTGTAATGCTTCTTGGAAAGCTACGGCTTTTGCAGCAATGACATGCATTAACGGTCCACCCTGCAATCCCGGAAATAATGCAGAATTTATCTTTTTTCCAATCTCTTCATCATTAGATAAAATTAAACCGCCTCTTGGACCTCGCAATGTTTTATGAGTAGTAGAGGTAACAATATGTGCAAAGGCAAGCGGGCTTTGATGCTCACCTGTGGCAACGAGTCCTGCAATATGAGCAATATCTGCCATGAAATACGCTCCAACTTTATCCGCAATTTCTCTAAATTTTGCAAAATCAATATTACGAGGATAAGCAGAAAAACCTGCTATAAGTAATTTTGGCTTATGTAAATCAGCTAACCTCTCAATTTCATTATAATCAATTAAATAAGTCTCTTTATTTAAGCTATAAGAAACGGCATTAAACCATTTACCGGATATATTAGGGGCTGCACCGTGCGTTAGATGTCCGCCACTATCTAAGGACATACCAAGAATTGTATCTCCAGGCTGTAACAAAGCAAGATACACAGCTTGGTTTGCTTGTGAGCCTGAATGAGGTTGCACATTTGCATATTTGCAATTAAATAATTTCTTTGCTCGCTCTATAGCTAAGTTTTCAGCTTTATCGACTTCCTCACAACCGTTATAGAAACGCTTACTCGGATACCCTTCTGCATATTTATTAGTTAGAATTGACCCTTGAGCTTCAAGAACCGCAGGACTTATGAAATTCTCTGATGCAATAAGCTCGATTACGCTACTTTGACGTATCTTTTCATGCTTTATTATTTCATCAATGTCTTTATCCGTTTCATGTAAATTATTATTAAAAATATTCATTTATCCTCATGTGTTTTTGATTTTGTTGCAGACTACTACTAATTTCATTACCGTAACTCCTATATCATTCCCACATAGGCAGGAATCCAGAAAAAATAATCTTAATACCGGTACAAAAATTGTATATTAATTGACAAAATAAACCTGAAAAAACAAGTTGTTTAATATAGGTTTAACTGAATTTCTGCTTTCGCAGGAATGACATAGGAGTCATGTAACAACGCAGCATTTATTTATAAAATTCAGTGCGATTTCAAGACCCCGCCCGTCTATTGAATGAGCAAGAGAAGTTAATTTATGTCCACTATGATCTATGTGCAACTTAGATAAATAGTTTGCAGCATTATACATTTCACTAACACTAACCACATCGTCAAGCTCCCCATGAATCAAGCATATAGGAGTAAGTTTATTATTAACTTCAGTTGGTGGAATTAATGCCCCTGAAAAACCTATAGTACAGAAAAACGGCTCTTGCTGAATCAGAGTTAAATATAAACCAATCATTGTACCTTGGGAAAAACCGATAATGATAGTATCTTTGTTGGTTAGATTTAGCTCCTCTTGCTTTTGTTTTATTATATCCTCAAGAAGTTTAATATTACTTGCAATCAATCTAGCTATAATATACGGACTGCGATCTTGTAGGCTAAACCATTGCCTACCATATGGTGCCATGTCGTAAGGCTGGATTCCATGTGGTGAAATAAAATGACAATCAGGTAAATCATTTTTAATGTAAGGGACTAACCCTATTAAATCATGGCCGTCCGAACCAACACCATGCAGTAATACTACTAGCTTTTTTGGCGGCTGCTGGGTACTTGTTACTTCAGGGTATTCTAAATATTTGCTCATGTTTTTTCACAAAATTGTCATATCGCGACTTAATCGAGAAATCTAGTTAATAAATATTTGCCGGTGGTCAAGTCACGGGATGACAGTAACACCATTACCTCTTCAATATCTTCTCAAGCGCACCATTATTGTGTAGCTCCGTTACAATATCACACCCACCAACTAATTCCCCGTTAATATATAACTGCGGAAATGTCGGCCAATCACTAAACTTCTTTAAATCTTCACGCAATTCCGGATCAGCAAGCACATTAATATCACGAAATTCTACATCTAATTTATTCAAAATAGCAACTACTTTAGCAGAAAAGCCGCACATTGGCGTTTCCTTAGTACCTTTCATGAACAACACTACTTTATTATTTTTTACTTCACTTTTTATAAATTCAAAATTTTTATTTTCTAGCATTTTAAGACTCAATAATTTATCTTCTAGGTTTTCTGTTGCACGTGTTTATTTACTATTTTAAGATATTTTTTAGCAAAAATTCATAAGATTTATACAGCAAAATATACCTATATTCAAAAAAAATCTTATAATTTTGTAGCAAAAAATAACTAAAATAAAATCTTTTTAGAAATACTTACATTACAGAACCTAAAATACACTTTCTATAGCAAAATATGCAAGTACAAATAGTTAATAAAATTTTTGAGATTTTAAGCAAGAATAATCCAAATCCAAAAACTGAATTAATATATAAGAATAATTTTACCTTATTAGTGGCAGTAATATTATCTGCTCAAGCAACCGATATATCGGTAAATTTAGCAACTAAATCTTTATTTAAAATTTATGATACACCGGAAAAAATTTTAGAACTCGGTGAAGAAGGACTTAAAAAATATATAAAATCTATTGGATTATTTAACATCAAAGGAAAGAATATTATCGCATTATGTAAAATTTTGATAAATGAGTATGATAATTCAGTACCGAATAGCTTTAAAGAGCTAGTTAAACTGCCCGGTGTCGGCAGGAAAACTGCTAATGTTGTACTAAATTGCTTATTTGGTATGCCGACAATGGCAGTTGATACACATGTTTTTAGAGTAGCTAAAAGGATCGGGCTTGCTCAAGGCAGCACTCCTGAAGTAGTAGAAAAAGAGTTGCTGCAAATTCTTAATAAGAAATGGCTAATGCATGCCCATCACTGGCTAATATTACACGGCAGATATATATGTAAAGCTAGAAAACCCGATTGCGATATTTGCCCTGTTAAAAAGTATTGTGAGTATTATCTTAATGCATAATATAAAACTCGAAGATTTGGCAGAAAGAAATAAACCTAAATAAAGTTGCGGTTGCCATTAATATATTTACTGTGCTTTGTTACATGGCTTTAAAAAGCCTTTAATGTCATTCCCGCCCCCGGGGGGGGCGCGGGGGGGGCAGCGCGGGCTGGAATGAAATCGACAACCTAGCAACAAAGCATACAGCTGCTCGCAATGACGTAAGTAAGTGACTCTAATTACTCTCATTCACCAATTTATATATCGCTTTCTTACTATAAATATTTTTGAATTTTTCATAAGCAAGTTCGGTAGTGGTTTTGCTACTTAAATTTCTATTTAAACAAAATTCTATAAATTTTTCTAAATCAACTTCTTGTTTTTCTTTTTTTTCTCGTAAATTTCCTGAAATCAATAATACTATCTCACCTTTTAAAATATTATTTTGATAGAACGCTATTATTTCATCTATATCACCTATTTTTATTCCTTGATACAGTTTAGTTAACTCACGAGCCACACATATTTCTCGGTTTCCTAGTATTTCTTTAGCTACTGATAAAGTGTTTATCAAACGAGGCGCCGTTTCAAAAAAAATCAAAGTAGCCTTAAGATTTACTAGCTCAGAAAAAATCTTTTTTTTACTTTCTATAGTTTTAGGTAAAAAACCGTGAAATAAAAATCGATCGGTAGGGAGAGCCGATAAAGTTAGGGCAGTAATCGGTGCAGATACCCCGGGTATCACGTCTATATGATAGTTAAGCATACGTAAATCTCTACTTAACTTATACCCTGGATCGGAAATTAAAGGAGTTCCTGCATCGGAAATTAAACTTACTATATTACCTTCTTTTATCAGACTTATAATATGTTCCCTATCTTTCTGATCACTATGATCATTATAAATTTGTAATTTTGTATGAATATCATGTTTTGCTAGCAATGTTTGTGATATTCTAGTATCTTCACATAAAATAATATCCGAATTTTTTAAAGTTGATATAGCACGAAGTGTTATATCTTCAAAATTGCCTATCGGTGTTGAAACAATATATAACCCTGGTTTTAAAATCATAATTTTTAAATTTTCAAGTAATATTATGGCTAGTATAAAACATACACTAAGAATTGTTCTATCATTTTTTTGTTTGATATATTTATCGTCATGTCAAACTCCTAAAGAAGACCCTATAAGTTTTCCTAAAAAAGAACAAAAAGAAATTGAGCTTGCAATTTTAATGCCAATTCATGGTCCTGATAGTATTGTAGGTAAACAATATAAAGATCTGATTAAAATGGGGCTTAATGATGGGATAAAATCTTATATACATGTTACGTCTTATGATGGCTCGGACGAAAAAAACGTTTTATCCGCTATGGATAAAATAGTAGCACGTAAAACTAAGATTATTTTAGGTCCTCTATATTCTAACTTTACTTCATTGATAGCTGAAAAAGCAAAAGCTAATGATATTATCATAATAACTATGTCAAATAATCCGGCTCTTGCAGAAGATAAATTATTTGTATTCGGTCATGCACCTTTAAAACAACTGATACGCATCGTTAATTATTACGCAAGTAACGACCATAAAAATTTTATGGCATTATTACCTAAAGGGAAACATTCCCGGAATATTAGTCAAGTAATGCAAAATATATTGATTCAGAAAAATGCATCATTATCACACACTGAATTCTATAATGATAATCCTGAATCTATAGCAAAAGCCGTAAGAAATATTTCAGACAATACCGATATTATAAATGAATGTAACGATACTACAAAACCAGTTATTTATCTATCGGACGATCCAAAAAATTTAAACCTACTTGCTGATATTATTCGTAAATATAATTTAGATAAAAAAGCTATTTTAATCGGTGATAATCGTATTGATATTGATTACCCTGAAAATATTGATATTAGTTTTACCAGTTCTTTAAATTTACTCAATAGCAACGTTCCTGGTAGGGCAAAAGACTTGGGTATTAACCATATGGGTTTCATACATCTTCTTGCTTATGATTTAGGTCGTATGACTGCAAACTATATAGGCAACGAATTTGTGTCTGAAAGATTTTTAAATAGAATCAATAGTAGACAGCCTTATATAGGTTTATCAGGTAATATTCATTTCATCGATGGAGTAGCGCAGAGATGGTATGATATTATTAGGAAAGAGAATGGTGTATATTCTACTGTATCAGGACATTAGAGAGTGTTATTGCATGGCTCTAAAAAAAAGAGTTCAATGTCATTCCCATGAAGGCAAGAATCCAGTAAAACCTATAAAAAATTTGTTGTTTAGGTTTATTGTATCAATATTAAGGTGATTTTACTGGATTCTTGCCTTCATGGGAATGACATTGGGCTTCATGCAACAAAGCTCCGCATACAGCAGGAATGACAATAAAGATTAATTATTTTTTCTATCATTATCGTTGCCGTCATCTTTCATACCGTCTTTAAAAGCTTTAAGACCTTTGGCAAGATCAGACATGACTTGTGGTAGCTTACCAGCACCGAATAATACAAAAATAATTAATAAAACTATTAATAAATGGCTAAAACTCATGCCCATGATATTTTATTGTGTGAGTTAAAATCTTATTATAAGATTTTAACTAAATTTAATCTAGTATATTTTATTTAGAAAAATGTTCACTCAAAAATGGTTCTCGGAATTTTTTGTTACTTTTTTTTATATTGGGAAAATCAAATATTGCCCTGGCACGTTTGGCTCGCTTGCCGCGTTCCCACTAACTTACTTGTTAATATATTTTATTGTCAATAATAAAATAATTCTTCCTTTCTCAAATCTAACACTCGGTGAAGCACAGCTTGTAACTATATTTATTATAAGTTTTAGTATATGTTTGATGTTGTTAATTCTCGGTACTTATTTTACTAGAATATATTTAAATTATACAAATTCAGAAGACCCTAAAGAAGTAGTAATTGATGAAGTAGTAGGACAAATGCTAATTATCGTTTTAGTATTTTTTTCAGCTTTATTTGCTAATGAATCGCATTTAGTAAAATATTTTAGTCCACTAACAATAAATATTATATTACTTTTCATATTACCTTTTTGTCTATTCCGATTTTTTGATATAGTAAAGCCCTGGCCTATTAATTGGTTTGATAAAAATATTAAAGGCAGTATCGGCACTATGCTTGATGATTTGCTAGCTGCAATATTTGCTGCGGTAGCTCAATACGCAATTATATTCGTATTAATAGATATAACATAATATTATTATTGACTAATTTCTAATATAATAATATGATATGGCAATATAAATTTTTAAAGAGATATTTTTCATGTTCGCAGTTATAAAAGCAGGTGGAAAACAATATAAAGTAGACAGAAATAGTGTTATTAAAGTTGAAAAAATTGATGGAGAACTTGGCTCTAAAATTCAGTTTGATCAAATTTTAATGATTGGCGAATATTCAAAGCCTTCTTTTATTGGTACTCCAATAGTTAAAGGGGCTGTCGTTACGGCTGAAATTACTAACCAGCTTAAGGATAATAAAATTATAGTTTTCAAGAAAAAGCGTAGAAAAAATTATCGTCGTAAAGCTGGTCATCGTCAAGAATTGACAGAATTAAAAATATTAGATATTACCAAACAATAATAATAACTTAAAAGGAATGATAAAATGGCAACCAAAAAAGCCGGTGGTAGTTCTAGGAACGGTAGAGACTCGGCAGGTCGCAGACTTGGAGTAAAGCAATCAGATGGACAATATGTAATACCAGGTAATATTATAGTTAGGCAACGCGGCACAAAAATTCATCCTGGAAGGAATGTAGGGCTTGGCAAAGATCATACAATATTTGCTTTGATAGAAGGTAGAGTAGAATTTGTAACTAAGCGAAATCATAAAGTCGTAAACGTTAAAGAAATTGCAAGTGCTTAAAAAAGAATAACACTTTATAATGCTGATATTGTTGCTGTGATAGGCTGCTTGCATAGTGGACCATAAGATATGTTCAGTGTCATCTCGTAGCTTGACCAACGTTGTTGCATGGCTTGTATATCCATGCACGCGTAGACTGGAATCCAGTAAAACCTATAAAAACTTGTTTTTAGGTTTATTTTGTCAATAATGTGTTAAGGTTATTCTCTGGATTCTACCGCCTACACGTGCATGACATTAAGGGTATTTTTTGAGCTATACAATAAAGCTTACAAGTGAACTATGACAACAAAGTTATGGCCTTAATAATTCAAAAATTCGGTGGCACTTCCGTTGCAAATATTGACAGAATAAAAAAAATCGTTCCTATTATAAAAGCTGAAATAGCTAAAAATCACCAAGTAATCGTAGTAGTTTCAGCTATGGCAGGTGTTACTAATAAACTTGTCACATTGTGCAATGAAGTATCAAGCCTGAACAAAACTTCCCAATTTGCAGAATACGATGTAGCACTTTCTAGCGGTGAAATAGTCACTGCTTCATTACTTGCATTAGCTCTTCAAGAAGAAGATATAAAGGCACGCTCATTTCTAGCTTGGCAATTACCGATTCTCACCAATAATAATCATGGTAAAGCTTTAGTGGAATCAATTACTACAGATTTACTAAAAAAATATTTACAGCTAAATACTACCCCTATAATAGCCGGTTTTCAAGGAATTAACAAGTTTAATAGATTATCTACTTTAGGTAGAGGAGGATCTGATACTACTGCTGCCTTAATTGCTACGGCTATGAAAGCCGATAGATGTGATATTTATACTGATGTAGAGGGAATATTTTCTGCTGATCCAAGAATTATTCCAAATGCAAAGAAGATAAAAGAAATAGATTTTTTAGAAATGTTAGCACTAGCATCAAGTGGAGCAAAAATATTACATCCTAGAGCCGTAGAGTTAGTAATGCGATATAAAATAGATATGCGTGTTCTTTCAACATTTTCACCAAATACAGAAGGTACGTTAATTACTTCAAGAGATCAGAATATGGAAAACGGCGTTATTAGCGGTATTACATCTAATAAAAATTTATTAAAAATATCTATAAAGAGCGTTTCGTTAAATTTTCTGCAAATTGCAAATATGATTACGCAAAACAATAATCATATTGAGTTTATGCAAGAGATAAAACATAATGAAGAATATAGTTTTATTACAAATTTAACCGATAAAAGTAATTTACAAACTTTACTTACTAGTTTAAAAAATGATAAGCAAATACAAGATTTTACTTTTGACACCGAAATTGCTACAATCTCCCTTATTGGTTATGGTATTAAAAATGATTGTAAATTACTTGAAACGATATTATCAAAGTTAACAAAAGATAATATAAATGTTAATATGATGCAATTATCAGAAGTTAAAATTACCTTATTAATAAATGATCAAGATACAGAGAAAACAATTTTTAATTTATATAATCTGTTTAAAATATCCTAGGTTCTGCATCTAAAATTTAATTTATATCTTTAAATTATTGTATGTTAAAATTATAAGATTTTGAAAAGACACTGCTCCTATTTCAGAAAAAATCTTATAATTTGTAATACAAAAATTATTATATAGGACCTAAATACTTAATTAAAGAGCTTAAATTTATTATTTTCATTATAATTATCTTCTATTTACTATTTATTAGTTATATATTAATAAATAAGTCTTACAAATCATAAATTCTTATCAGTGCAAAATAAATTATTTTAACTCTCAATTTTGAGGAGTAAATTTTACAGGGAAAAATAATGAGTGAAGATATAAGTTCAAAAGAAAGATTTAATAGAATTAACAATATATCAGAAACAAATAAAGATGATTTAGATTTAAAAAAAATTAGAGATAATTTAGAAAAATTTGTACAAGCTGTGTTAAGAGAAGAAAATATAACTCCATATGAGTTAAGTAGAAGAACAAATACTCATGAAACATTATGGAAAAATTTCTTAGACGGTCGTACACACAAACCTGACACTGGAGCAATTGTAGCTCTTGCAGATTACAAAAATGTTCCACTAGATGAATTGATAGGCAGGGATATAAATCAAGAAAAAAAGATAACCGTAGAAGTAAAACAAACTCCGGAAATATCGGCATCTATAGCTAAACTACCAAAAGACATACTTCAAGAAGCCATGTTGATAGGAGAAAAAACTAGAAGATTTATGCATAAACCAATAACTAAAGAAACAAAACCTTTTACTGAACAAATTAAAAGCTCTAATAAACCAAAAGGAAGGTCTGTCTAAATAAAAAATGTTTTCAATATTGATCCTAATATCAAACCTAAAATTTTACTTGATATTTTAAGATGAAAATAAGTTTATTATTCCTGAAATAGGTAAGTTCTTTCTATTTGATAAAAATAGTTTATAATCTATAAAACGCCTATAGTAAATTATAGCAGGTATGTATTTTCTTTCTTCTTCAATTAAATATTTTTGACGTCTTTTAGAAATACAATCATCTACTATAGCAATATTTTCATCAATTTAATTTTTGGTAAAAATCTTATGCATCTCATCAATTACACTATCTTTCATTTTATATTATTCTCCCTAAAAAATATAGTCATAGAATAAGCAAGTACAGCGGAGATGCAAAGATATAAAATCGGGAATAGATTAAAATCAAATAATTTTATGACATTTGCACAAATATAATTAGCAGTACCAGACATTAACATTGAGCCGATATTATGTCCTAAACTTATAACACGGTAACGTTCTTTAACTACAAAAGACTTAATAACTATACTATGAGCAAGAGCGTTAAAAGGAGCAACCGAGGCAGCTAACATTAAACTAGTTGCAAGCCCTAAATTAGTCATTTGATATTTTACTGCTATCATAAAAAATACACTTGCTATAATAGTACATATAAATGCGGTTTTTAATACCGAATTCACTCCTAAACGGTCGGCAATAAAGCCGGCAATCGGCATGCAAATAGCAAAAGATATTACTATTAAGACTGAAACAGAACTCATAATAATACCGACTGAAGGCAGTACGATCGGTAAATATTGCTTCATAAAAATGATTGCAATTTGATATGTTGCTCCAAAACCTCCAGCTAAGAATATAAGTGGTAAAATATATTTCCATTGCTTTTTAATTATGAAGTTAAGTTTTTCAATAGAATCTTGGCTATCATCTGCTTCTTTAAATTCCGGTGTTTCATGAAATTTCTGACGATAATAAAGAGTGATTAATGCAAGTGGTAAACTTAACAAAAACGGAATACGCCAACCCCATTCCGGAAAAATATGAGAATTAAAGAAATTAGTTGCACCAATCCCACATAATAAACCAACCACCCCTGTACATCTAGTTATAGCTGAAGCAGTAAATCGGTATTTTGCCCCTAAATGTTCAATAACATAAATCACTGCACCGTCATATTCTCCTCCAATAAAAATACCTTGCATGAAGCGACATAAAACTAAAATTACTGTACTCCAAACTCCTATCGAAGAATAATCAGGCAACAAACCGATTATTAAGGTAGGAATTACAATGCCGATAATCGTAAAACTTAACGCTCTCTTTCGACCGTATATATCACCTATGCATCCAAAAATATAAGCACCAATAGGCTTTGATAAATATGCCACCGCATAAACGGCAAAAACATTTACAAGCTTTGTTAATGGATCAGTACCGGCTGAAAAAAATTTATCGGCAACAATTGCCGCTGAGAAACCATATAAACTATAGTCGTAATACTCAATGATAGTGCCTAAAAAAGCACCGAAAACTTTATTGCTTGATTTTGTTTGTTTCATTTTAAAGGTATACTGTGAGTAAACGAAAAGTAGGTAGACGAAGTTTAATTTAGACAAAAGCAAGATGTCCTGAAGCTGATAACTGCAGCGATACATACGTACATACTAGTATGTGAGAGGATTATCAGCAAGAGACAACGTAACAAATTTTTCAAATTAAACAAGTATACATGACCGCTTTGGCCGTTACTTAAAATCCTTCAAAGACCTTTATGTAAAGGTGTACTTCATATATCTAAACTTAAATGAGTATTAGACAGAGACGATGTACTAAAAGTTATTGGTAGTCCTAGGTTAATATTAAGCTCACGAACCAAGCAGCCAAGATCTAATATATCACTTTCCCATTTTACGTGCAAGGTTTTCTAGATAACATGCTATAAGTAGTTAAGGTTTCTACAAATTTTTCTTCATCGGGATGATCTTTTTGAAAATCGTTTTTTCAAACTTTTCTGTTAGATTTACTATCTCAGGTTAAACATTAAGGGATACCATAACTAATAATAGCTCAAAAGAGGCTGTATGATTAACAAAGTGGTTTATTTTATTATTCAATTTATTCGCTAAAGATTAGTAATTCTTTCTCATCTCCATTATTACAATATAATTAAACACTCTTGTTATTTAATGTTACCATAACAATTGACATAATTATTTTTGCTGTTTTTTATTTCTTCACGTTTATTAATATAAATGTTAATTTGATCTAGCATTTTTATATAATTATCTTTTAATTCTTTATTTTCGTTTTAATTATTTACAATTACATAACCCACTTCTAAGGTAATTTGTACACGAGCCAGCACTCCGCATCCTCACGTACCTTTTTGTACTCTCCGATTCTGTGTTCCTTGTCTCCTTTAAATTCCTCTTTATTAGCTTTGTTCTGTAAACAGTCTAATATTTCATTATCCATTTTTGTCTAAGCATTAATTATGAATGGATGACTTATAATAATAATTGATAACATGATTATAGATATAAGTACTAATTGTTTTTTACGTTTATAATTTATTAATGTCGTAGCTCTTTGATTATTTAATAATTTTTCTGTCTCATTCTTTTTAGTAGCTTCTATCTGCTCTGCATTTCGATCTTTTACATTAAGATAATCTAAATATAATTTTAAGTAGCCTCTTACGTATACTTCTCCCGGTAAAACATCAAAATCACCCTCTTCTAAAGCTATTAAATATTTTTTTCTAATTTTTAAATCACTCGATACCTGATTCAAAGTTTTACCTGAATCTAACCTAATTTGCTTAAGCATTGATAACATAGTTTACTCAAGTTTTTGTAAGAATATTTCAAATTTCTTATTTGCTAAAATAATTATATTTAAATCTATAGTTTCTTGAGATTTAATTTCTTTAATAAAATCAAGAAAATTTCTAACTAAATTATTATTATTATCAATCCATAAATCTAAATCAATAGTTGTTTTAGATTTATTAATTATTTTTATTAATAATCTACGTTGTTTGTCATATAAATCATCTTTTAGCGATTGAATTCCAAGACGACGCCAAAATGAATCATTCAACTGCCTATCGCAAGCTTTACGTAACCAATCAAGACTAAACATATCGCTTATAGCAAAATAGGCTTCTGCTATCTCTTTATTATTTCCTGAAGTCTGTTTTGTTATATATATAGTGTCAAATACTGAAATTAGATTATCAAATGTAGCAATAGTAACAGCGAATGATTCCTCTACTCCGCTAGTTGTATAATAATTTAATTTTTCTTCAAATCTTATTTTAGTTTCTCCAACTAATAAAGTACCTACCGTTTTTCTTAAGTTTTGTGCAGGAACTCTAAACTCCGCTATAGTTTCACTAATATTAATAGGATGTTTTAAATTTTTAATAAACCAAGAAATACCACGACGCATTAATTTTGTTATTTCGGTAAACATATCAATTTTTACATTGTAATCAATATTAGCGGATAAATTGCTCACTGTTTCCCATATGTCATCAAGATCAAAAATTCCACAAATAATGGTATATGACCTTATTATATCACAAAGAGGAGCCCCAATCTCACGCTTTACAATACTAATAAGCGGTCCTCCAAGCTGATTCATTATTTTATTTATAGTAACGGTTTTAATAATTTCATGTTTAAGAGGATGAGATAAAATTTCATTACGAAACTTTTTTTGCATCATTTTTGGAAAATAATCTATAAGATATGCGTCAAAATATTTATCATGGGAAAAAGTAGAATTAAGTAACTCGTGATAAGCCGACCTTTTACTATATGATAGCAATATGCAAAGTTCAGGACGAGTTAATACTTCACCGCTGATAGCTCTTCTATTCAATTCTTCTGCACTAGGCAAGAATTCATTTTCCCGTTCTAATACTTTTTCTTCTTCTAAAATGTCTATAAATTGACTAAGTATATTAACGGTTAAAGTAGGAGATAGTTGCATAATCGTTATTGCTTCGGTTTGCTTATAATTATCAAGCAATACTAACTCTTCAACTTGCTTTGTCATATCGTTTAGAAGTTTATTACGTTCTTCTAAAGTAATTTTTCCTAAGGTTACCGCACTACTTAAAGCAATTTTAATATTTACTTCATGATCGGAGCAATCAACACCTGCTGAATTATCAATAAAATCGGCATTTATGCGTCCGCCTTTTTTAGCATACTCAACTCTACCTCTCTGTGATACACCAACATTACCACCTTCTGCTATAACCTTTGCTCTAATTTCCTCACCATTACATCTAAGGTTATCATTTGTTTTATCACCGATTTCTAAATTATTTTCCGTTTTAGCCTTAATATAAGTACCTATTCCGCCATTCCATAACAGATCAACATTTGCTTTTAAAATAGCTTTAATTAACTCTTCCGGTGATACCTCATTATCATTTATATCAAGTAATTTCTTAATTTCAGACGATAATTTTATTAATTTACTACTGCGTTCAAATATTCCACCTCCCTTAGAAATAAGCTTATAATCATAATCAGACCAATTAGAACCTTTTAAATTAAATAAACGTAAACGCTCATTAAAACTTGATAAAGGATCAGGAGTAGGATCAATAAATATATGCTTATGGTTAAAGGCAGCAACTAGTTTAATAACCTTTGACCTTAGCATACCGTTACCGAACACATCTCCTGACATATCCCCTATACCTACAACGGTAATAGGGTCTTTTTGGACATCTAACCCTAAAGTTTTAAAGTGATTAGTTACGGAAATCCAAGCTCCTTTAGAAGTAATAGCCATTTTTTTATGATCGTAACCTGCAGAACCACCTGAAGCAAAAGCATCATCAAGCCAGTAATTATATTCTCTTGCTACACTATTTGCATAATCCGAAAATGATGCTGTACCTTTATCAGCGGCAACCACTAAATAAGGATCGTCTTTATCATAAATAATAGTGTCTTTCGGATGTACTACTTTACCATCAACAATATTATCGGTTATGTCTAATAAACCTCTCAGAAAATTTTTATAGCATTCAATAACTTTTTCCATATATTCATCACGAGTAAGCCCTTCCTCAGTAAAATGAACATAAAAACCTCCTTTAGAGCCGACAGGGACAATAACGGAATTCTTAGTCATTTGTGCTTTCATAAGCCCAAGGATCTCAAACCTATAATCTTCTGCTCTATCTGACCATCTAAGTCCTCCACGCGATACAGGACCACCTCTTAAATGAACAGCTTCAAAATTTCTAGAGTAAACAAAGGTTTCGGCAAATGGAATCGGTTTAGGTAAATTAGGTACTTTTGAAGAATCAAACTTAAATGAAAAAATATGTTTATGTAGTTGATAGTAATTTGTTCTAGTAATAGCATTAACTATAGCAAACATATTACGTAGTACTTTATCTTCACTACTCATATCAACTGTTGCTAAGTAATTAGTTAGCTTATCTTTAATTACGTCACAATTATTATTAGAATGTTTAGGATTAAATTTTATGTCAAATAGATTTACCAACATTTTTGTATATTCGGAATGTTTAAGTAGCGTTAACTGTACATAACCTTTGCCGTAACTAAATCCTGTTTGATGTAAATATCTTGTTAAAGCTTTTATTAATTTAACTTGCTTCCAATTAAAACCAGCCAGCACTATCAGTTTACTTAAAGAATCATTAGCAAGCATCCCAAGTGCTATTTTATCTAAAGCTTCTTCAACATTTATTTTTAATTCATTAACATTATCCTTTACGGGTACAATAGAAGTTAAGATAAAATTATATATCCAACTTTCTTTGATTTCGAGGGCTTCTTTAATGACAAAAGTCTGTTCATCAATTGCTTTAAAACCTAAATTTTCGATTGGTGGCAATATGTTAGAAAGTGCAAGTTTTACCTTTGGACTATATATTTTTAAGTAAAATTCCGATTCACTTACAACGACTAAATTAAACATATATTTTTGCAACTTGCTTGCTTCCGTTAGATATTCAATATCTACTAACGCTATTTCCGGAGAAAATTTTTGTCTATAATCTGCCGGGAAAATACCATCAAAAAACTTTAAATTAATACCTGCTTGATATTCACCAATTTTTTTAGAAAGCTTAAAATAAAAATCTTCACTCCAACGTGTAGAGATACGATCTAAATCTTGCTGTATTATTTCTGCTTCAAAATTTATTTTATGTTCACTTTGTGCTTCAAGAGTTACAAAAAGATAAGAAAAATTACCAGCTACTTCGGTGATATAATTGGATAAAATTTTACTACCGAATTTTTCCGCTAAATAACAATCTATCATATTATGTATTTCAGCCGTTAAACGTTCTCTCGGTAAAAAAATTATGATATTAAGAAAAGAACTCGACCAGTCATATTGAATAAACAATTTAAGCTTTTTACTCATCATACTTGAAAGCATATGAAGACACATACAATATAAATCACCTTGATCGATTTGTATTAAAGCTTCACGCGGCAATGATTCCATTAAAATTTTTAATTTATCGGCATTGTAACCTGATAGGGCAAATCCTGCTTTCTCTATTACAAAATTAAATTTCTGTCTGAGGATTGGGATAGTACTTATTGAATGATAGTACATATTTGAACTATATATCCCAAATATTATACTTCCTGAAATATACTCACCCCAAGAATTAAAATTCTTTACTAACACGTAATCGATTAAATTATCTGGATGAATAAGTGAGCCACTGTTTATTTTACCTAGTATTATCAATTGATTCTGATACGGTAGATCTGCTGAACATTTTATAATATCTTCAATTTCGGTCTTGATATCTTGCCATATTTTTGTTGCACCGATTTCATTATTTAATTTTAAAGATTCTACTTTAAAATCAAGAGCACCTAATAAAACAAAATTGTTATTTTGCAGCCACTTTAAAAATTCTTTAGCCTCTCCAAAATTTAATTTATCATTATTAATTATATTTTTAGATAAATCTTGTAATTTTGTGAGTAAATGCGGCAAACTTCTATAACTTTGCTCTAGTTCTTCTAATCTTTCATTTATAGCCCGAGTTAAAAATGTAGTAGCCTTATCGTCAAAATTTCCTAATATAGTTAAATGCAATATCGATTCTGATTGTTCATTCGGTATAGAATTTTCTAATATTTTTTCTAATTCTCCTTTACTATTTCTTATGCAGTTTATTACCGGATGGAGTAAAAACTTAGTTTGCAAATTCATGTTTTTAAGCAAACATATGATAAAATCAACAATATGCGGTTTATTATCAAGTAATATCAAGACATTTATTGCCGGATCATTTTCTATAACTGCTTTTGTTATTACTATTTTTCTTGCTCTTTCTACCCTTTGCATAAAAAACTTAAAGGCTTCATCTGCAAAACTTTGGAATAATTTTTCTCTATTCTCAAAATCATAATCGATTGGAATATAATTTAAAAATTTTTGAACAAAATCCATATATATAGAATTTGATTCACGTTGTTCCGTACTAAGTTCTAGAATTTTAGTTTTATAATTCGGGATTTGACAATTTAAACGACTAAAATTTAAAGAGGTTGTTTTTGGGGTCATGATTTTCTCAAGTAATAACTATGATTATTTCTTTTGTTATTATATTATATAAAATAACTTAAGCAAGAGGCATAGAAAATAAGTGGAAACAATATTTGCACAAAGCTCTGCATTTGGTAAAGCAGGCGTAGCGGTTTTTAGGATTTCCGGTCCTAAAAGCTTAGAAGTGTTGCAGCTACTTACCGGGAGAAAGGACTTTAAATCGAGATTAATGTATTATCAACAAATTACTTTCCCTGAGAGCGGCGAACTAATTGATAATGCTATGGTAGTTTATTTTAAGTCACCAGGTAGCTTTACAGGTGAAGACGTAGCAGAGATTTATACGCATGGTAGTAAAGCTATTTCTATAATGCTTATTAATGCATTGTTAAATATACCGAATATTCGTTTAGCGGAAGCTGGAGAATTTACCAAAAGAGCTTTTTTAAATAATAAGTTTGATTTAACGGCTGCTGAAGGAATAGCTGATTTAATTAATGCTGAAACTATTATGCAGCATAGGCAAGCAATTAGACAAGCAGGTGGGGCTCTTGAAGAATTATATAATAATTGGCGAGAACAGTTACTTCAAATTATCTCTTTACTTGAGGCTTATATAGATTTTCCTGATGAAGATATACCGGATAGCATCCTTAACAAGGTTAATAACACTCATACAAACCTTATAAATGAAATATCTAATTATCTTAACGACAATAGACGAGGAGAACTACTAAATAGCGGTCTTAAGCTTGCAATTATCGGACCGCCGAATGCAGGTAAGTCTAGCCTACTAAACTTCTTAATGCAAAGAGATATAGCAATTGTCTCAAATATCGCAGGCACTACTAGAGATATAATTGAGGGCCATTTAGACATTGGCGGCTATCCTATTATTTTGCAAGATACAGCAGGTATAAGAGAAGAAAGTAGCGACATTATAGAGCAAGAAGGTATAAAAAGAGCTATAAATTCAGCTAAAACAGCGGATATCAAAATTATTATGTTTGATGCTGAGAAATTAGATTCATCTATAAATGAAGGTATTATAGATTTAATTGATGAAAATACTATCATTATAATCAATAAAATCGATTTAATTGAACCGAGCAAAATATTTTTAATTGAAGATAAATATAAATGCTTAAGGGTTTCAATTAAGAATAATATAGCCTTAAACGATATATTGAAAAATATTGAAAATATTGCCGAAAATATGGCAGGATTTACTGAAACACCTTACATAACAAATCAACGTCATCGTCATTATTTAAAACAAGGTCTTACCTATTTAAAAAATTTCACTCTAGATAATGATTTAGTCCTAGCAACTGAAGATATTAGAATGACTGTACGCTGCATCGGTACTATTACAGGCGTTATTAATGTGAACGAAATACTAGGCGAGATCTTTAAAAATTTCTGCATAGGGAAATGATTTTTCTGCTGTCACCCCCGTGATCAAGTCATGGGGTGACAGAGGGAAAATTGATCCATACAAGCAAACCTTCTGCAGGAAGAATATAAAAGTCCAACCACAATAACTACTCTCAAATCCTATTTTTATATATTAGTTTATTTTTCTCTTGACAAAAATATTAACATACTTTAGAAACCACGTTTCATGGTTTTATTAATTTAAATTGAAGGAGTAGTATTATGGCACCTGTATTAAATATAAATTTAAAATGTTTCATGCCTATATTTACAAATGAAATGGTGAGTAGCTTACCTGGAAATACAAAGCATATTATTTATAAGTTAGGCAATACTATACTTTCATCAGTATATAATACTGTTGCAGGAAGTTTTACTA